>RDSB01000009.1 GCA_004923195.1 Marinifilum sp. JC120
TACCGAATCGGTACTTGGTGCCTCAGAGCACGAATAAGAAAAGGAATATCAATAGTTACACCATTAGGTGAGGGACGACTACGGCCTAAAAAGACTTGAAGATAGATTTGACGGGGTGCTTGACATTGTGCCGCATAAGAAAAAGCCCGCAAGATGAACTTCTTACGGGCCTCAAAAAACTTCTTAGATATTTCTATGCGTCAACCATCATCTCGGCACATTCCATGGCAGCCTTAAAACTCTCCAATGAGGCCTTCCCGGTTCCAGTAATATCATAACCGGTTCCATGGTCCGGGGAAGTGCGAGGAAAAGGCAGGCCGAGAGTAATATTAACTGCCTCGCTGAAATGAAGAAGCTTAAGCGGGGCCAGACCCTGATCGTGATACATGGCCAGCACGGCGCTGTAATCACCCTGTGCTGCAAAATAAAAAACCGTATCTCCGGGAAACGGCCCTTCCACATCAAAGCCCATAGCCCGTGCTTCAGCAATGGCAGGTTCGATGACCTTGATCTCTTCATCACCGATACGGCCGGACTCCCCGGCATGGGGGTTCAATCCGCAAACTGCAATGGGCTTGCTAAGTCCCAGAGACTTTACCAGACCGTCAGTAAGCTCAATACAACGCAGAATCCGCTCTTTGGTAACCAGCCCCTGAATATCCACAAAACGGGGATGGGTAGTCACCAGACTGACCTTAAGCTTCGGCCCGCCCAGATGCATGCAGACATTTTCCCGCCCCACGCCTGAACGGGTCGCCAAAAATTCCGTATGGCCCGGAAAATCAAACCCGGCCAATTGCAGCATGGCCTTATTCAAAGGACAGGTGACCAAACCAGCAAGCACCTTCCTATTCAGAAGATCCATGGCAGTTTCCATGGCTTCCCCGGCGCAGCGTCCGCCTTCAGGATCAGCCACACCGACCTGCAACTCAAAATCGTCCAGAACTTCCGGGCAAAACAGATAGTATCCCGGCTTTGCGTCCACAATCTTCTCAGGGTCATCAAGCAATGTATAAAATTTTTCCAGACCCAACTTTTCCAAATGATACACCAAACCATTCTCAGGTCCGATCATCAAATAAGCACGGTCCGCTTTGCGCTCTGCCAAAAGACGGCAAGCCAACTCAGGTCCCAAGCCATTAGGGTCACCAAGTGTAATGCATATATTTTTCATAAGATCTCCTTAAAAGATGCCTCCGGCGGCTGGGGAAGGGGAACTTTTGGAAAAAGTTTCCCTTCCCCAGACCCCATCCCTTCAAAACTTTTCAATTTGCTTCGCATATGCTTCACAGTCCGACTTTCAAAAAAAAGGACCACAATATCTTTTAATATACTGCGGCCTTGATTTTTGTAACAATTTACTCACGAAGCGGCGAAGCCTCGATAAAAAGTTTTGGGATTCTTAAACCCTTTTCCCCAAAGGGTTTAAGGCCCCCGGCAGGGCCGCCGGAGGCATATTCCTACGCCTGCTCGGGGCGAAGTGCAATAGCTCCAAGCGGCGGCAGGGTCAGTTCCAAATAATAGGGAAACGCGCCTAGATCCCCGGCCTTACGGGCCTCGACCTTACCGACATTACCCATATTTGAACCGCCATAAATCTCAGCATCGGAATTAAATATTTCTTCCCATTTTCCGTCCTGCGGACAACCGAGACAATACCCGCTGCGCACCACCGGGGTAAAGTTGAATACCCAGAGTACCGGACTCTCCCCTTCGCTCTTACGCAGAAAACTTATGGTAGAAGATTTGTAGTCATTAAAATCTACCCACTCGAAACCGGACCAATCAGTATCGTGTTTGTACATAGCCGGGTTCTCATGCATGACCCGGTTAAGATCGATAACCGTGTTACGCAACCCCTGATGAGAAGGAAAACCGAGCAAAGTCCAGTCCAGCTCCTGACGGCAATTCCACTCATTCCATTGCCCGAACTCACAGCCCATAAAAAGCAGGTTCTTGCCCGGATGCGCCCATTGATAAGAAAAAAGCAACCGCAGATTAGCCATTTGCTGCCACATGTCGCCGGGCATCTTGGAAAGCAGCGCGCCTTTGCCATGCACAACTTCATCGTGGGAAAGGGGCAAGAAAAAATTCTCGCTGAAAGCATAGACCATAGAAAAGGTCAGTTTATTGTGGTGAAACGAACGGTGAATAGGACTCTTTTCTATATAATCAAGAGTGTCATTCATCCACCCCATGTTCCACTTGAAGGTAAATCCAAGCCCGCCAGTGTAGACCGGACGGGACACACCAGGCCATGACGTGGATTCCTCGGCAATCATCATGGCACCGGGGAATTGTTCGTGAACCACGGTGTTGAGCTTCTTGAGCAACTCAATGGCCTCGATATTCTCGTTGCCGCCATGCTCGTTGGGGATCCACTCTCCTTCGCGGCGGGAATAATCGAGATACAGCATGGAAGCCACAGCATCTATGCGCAGCCCGTCAATATGAAATTCTTTGAGCCAGTAGAGAGCGTTAGCCAGCAGAAAGTTGCAGACCTCATGCCGCCCGAAATTAAAAATATATGTTCCCCAGTCCGGATGTTCCCCTTTACGGGCATCGGCATGCTCGTAAAGAGCGGTGCCGTCAAAACGCCCCATTCCCCAATCATCCTTAGGAAAATGGCCCGGAACCCAATCAAGAATTACGCCTAATCCGGCCTGATGGCACTTATCGATGAAATAGCGCAAGTCATCGGGACTACCATGACGGGAGGTGGGCGAATAATAATGGGTAGTCTGATAGCCCCAAGATTCATCAAGGGGATGCTCGGCAATGGGCATCAGCTCGATGTGGGTGAAGCCCATATCCTTGACGTAAGGAATCAACTCTTTGGTCAGTTGGCGGTAGGAACGGTAATCCCACCCTTCCCTGCGCCATGAACCGAGATGAACCTCATAAACGGAAACAGGCTTATCCAGCGGCAGTCCGGTCTGGCGACGCTGAGCCATCCATTCTTCGTCCAGCCATTCATAATTATCAAGCCCCCAGGCAACGGCAGCGTGTCCGGGACGCATTTCTGTACGGAAAGCTAGAGGGTCAGTCTTGGTTACTTCATGCCCGTCACTCTGAACAACGTGATATTTGTACATCTGCCCGGGCTTAACACCGGGAATGAATCCGGCCCAGATGCCGGAAACGCCCACAGGCAGGAGCTTGTTGGCCCGGTTATCCCAGCCGTTGAAATCACCGGTAACAAAAATTTCACGGGCATTGGGCGCCCAGACCGCAAAACGGTAGCCCTCCTGCTCTTCCTGAAGGTCAAAATGCGCTCCGAGAATCCGGTATAAATCCCAATGTTCCCCTTTGCCGAACAAGAAAAGATCAAAAGGGGCAATGTAGACAGGTAAAGTTTCTGGCATCAGGGCTTAATCCTCTGGCTTGCTGCAATCGTCCATAAATTCAACAGCGGGTAAAATTTTTTAAACTTCTGAGAAACTGGAAGATTTCTATAGTCTGGCACCCAGCTCCCGATATAATTTAATGTACTCAGCAGCCGAACGGTCCCAGGTGAATTCCTTAAGCATAGCCCGCTTCACCATTTTCTCCCACTCTTCGCGGTCATGCCATGCATCTACCGCCTGAATCACCGCCTCGTAAAAAAGATCGGCATCCGTATCCGTTTTTTCAAAAGTAAATCCAGTGGCATCCGCTGCCGGATAAGGGGTGATGGTATCACGCAGGCCGCCCACAGCAGTGGCAACCGGAGGAGTACCAAACCGCAAGGCATAAATCTGGGTCAACCCGCATGGTTCATAGCGTGAAGGCATGAGAAAAATATCCGACCCGGCCTGAATTCCATGGGCCAGATCTTCGGTGTAACCCACCTGCACACAGAACTGACCGGGATACTCCTCCATGAATTCAAGCAACTGTGCTTCGTAACCGAGATCGCCCTCACCGAGCACAATCACACCTACATCTTTCTTCATCAGCCTCGGCAGGATGTCAATGAGCAGGTCAATGCCCTTCTGCCCCCGCAAACGACCGATGAAACCGAGCACCGGCTTATCTTCCAACTGGTCGGACATGTAAAAATCACGAAGCATGCTCCTCTTGCACTCCTGCTTGCCGCTGATGTCCTCAGCACTATAACAGCAGGGCAAAAACTTATCATTGCAGGGGTCCCAGATGGAATAATCGGCACCGTTCAGGATACCGTACAATTTATGGGTCTGGCTGTTCAAAAAGCCTTCCAATCCACAGCCGAATTCAGGTCCAAGAATTTCTTTCGCATAGGAAGGACTGACCGTGCTTACCGCATCACTATAAGCAATGCTGGCTTTAAGCATATTCAAGTCACCGTAGAACTCTGCTCCGTGCATGGACCATGCTTCAGCAGGCAGACCGGATTCATGAAAAAGCCTCTCCGAAAAACGACCCTGAAAAGCGAGGTTATGGATCGTGGTCACCGTCTTGGTATTCTTCCAGAATGAATCTGTTTCCCGCTCAAAATAAAGGTAAGGCGGCACCAGCGAGGACTGCCAGTCATGAGAGTGGATCACCGCCGGGGGCGACGGAAGCAAACGTGCCCATTTAAGCACGGCTTTGCAGAAAAAGATAAACCGCTCGCAATTATCAAAGTAGTCGCCGTAATGGGTATTGTAATAATGACGGCGGTCAAAAAATTCACCACGTGACACGAAATATACGGAAATCCCGTCATAATCAGTCTGGTAAATTTCGGCGGTAGTGGACGGCCATGGATAGCCCACATGCAGGTCGGAATAGACCAACCGCAACTTGTGACCATCAAGATTCATACGCCCATAAAATGGAGTTATTACTGCGGTTTTGACCCCCTTGGCATGGATGGCAGGCGGTAATGCCCCCATAACATCACCCAGCCCTCCGGTCTTGGAAAAGGGATACATTTCAGATGTAACATAAAGAACGTCGTGCACTGGTGAGACTCCCTTCAATTTTCAGCTTGTTATTCTTTACTGCCCACGGCTGCATGATCCTGCAAACGGATCAGCTTTGAAGAAAAATCGCTAAGAATGTCCCTATGATCGAAAACAAGATCAGGCAGGCTGTCCAGCTTGAAAAAACGAGCTCCTCCGGCATCATCCCCGGCCTGCAAAGCTGAAACATCGCTGGTCACCGCGCTGTAGGTAACGCTGATGGTGTGCTGGCGATCATCACGGCAGGGCATGGAATAGACCCCTACCAACCCGGTCAGGACCACCTCAAGCCCGGTTTCCTCTTTTGCCTCCCGCACGGCAGCATGTTCAAGAGTTTCCCCGTAATCGACAAACCCTCCGGGCAAAGCCCAGCCCAGAGGAGGATTGTTGCGTTCAATAAGAACAACTCCGAGGCTAGGATCATAAATAACAACATCAACAGTGGGGACGGGATTGCGGTAAAGTACAACATCTTCTCCGCAGTGAGGACACGGTTTTGAGCCGAGCATAAATAAACAGCCTTTCTTTGATCTACTACAAATATATTAACTTTTATACATGGGGAACAAATTACAATCGGTTCCTATAAATACCGCGAATGGATTTTCATTACAAGGAAATCCGAATTATTTTCTAAAAGTCCACCTTTGTAACATCTCCCGGTCAGGTTCAAAATATTTAACCGCCCTACGCACCAAAACCTGACTAGAGCAAAACCGTTACCCCAAGCCGTTTTATCCGCCTTTACGGCTCTCTATTTCAGGAATGCAATAGAATCTTTTTACCGTAACAATGAAAAAGGCCCCGTCGGTTAATTCCGACGGGGCCCGTTTCAGCATTTTTTTTCAGCAAAAGTCTGAAGGTAATATCTATCTAGCAACCCTTGTGCCAAAGTTGAAAGCAGCCCAATAAAGATAGATAACGCATTGTAATATCTCATCTTACTCAAGATAAACCACCCATCCCAAAAACAACAAATTAGTACAAGATTTTTTACCTGACAAATAAATACCGGATGAAACAAGCATCCGGGGTAAAATATTTTTTACCGGATTTACTACTTAGCACGAGCATAAAAAATTATTTTCCAAACTCGCCCCACCATAAACTCCAGCTCATTCATAATTCCGTTCGCAACAAATTTCCTTACAGAATGAAAAAGGCCCCGTCGGTTAGTTCCGACGGGGCCCGTTTCAGCATTTTTTTTCAGCAAAAGTCTGAAGGTAATATCTATCTAGCAACCCCTGTGCCAAAGCTGAAAACAGCCCAACAAACACACCTAACGCATTGTAACATCTCATCTTATTCAACAAAAGTAATTCATCCCCAAAACAGCAAATCAGTACAAGATTTTTTACCTGACAAATTAATACCGGATGAAACAAGCATCGGGGGTAAAATATTTTTTACCGGATTTGCTGCCCAGCACTAGCATATAAAATTATTTTCCAACCCGCCCCACCATAAACTCCAGCTCATTCATAATTCCGTTCGCAACAAATTTCCTTACAAAATGAAAAAGGCCCCGTCGGTTAGTTCCGACGGGGCCCGTTTCAGCATTTTTTTTCAGCAAAAGTCTGAAGGTAATATCTATATAGCAACCCCTGTGCCAAAACCACAAGCAGCCCAAAAAACCAACCTAACACATTGCAATACCTAACTTTACCCAAAAGGAACTACCCACTCCCAAAACAGCAAATTAGTACAAGATTTTTTACCTGATAAATAAATACCGGATGAAACAAGCATCAAGGGTTAAATATTTTTTACCGCTAAAACAAAAAGACCTGCTCTAATAAAAGAACAGGTCTTAAAATTATATTTCAAAATAAAATCTAATCAACTAGCTCAAATCCGGCGCGAATCAACTGCTCACGAGTAACCACCCCGTCACGGAAAATCTTCAAACGGTTGCCCTTGAGCGGCTCAACAACAGTTGAAGGCTCTCCGCCTTTCGGACCGGGGTCAGGGTTGTAGATCCCCTCCACCATCATGGTCAGCTCTTCATCCAGCTCAGCGGCAATACCGGTTCCCGGCTTACCACTCATATTGGCACTGGTGGCTACAAGCGGAGTGTGGGCTTTAAGGCACAACTCGGCAGCACATGTATGCTCAGTCCAACGCACGGAAGTATAGCCCCTAGAATCCTTAACAGCAGAAGGAAGCTCTTCCCGCCCTTTAACCAAAATGGAAAGCGGTCCGGGCCAAAACTCATTGGTAAGTTTAAGCAATTCGGGGGAAACAGATTCAGTAACAAGGTCAAGCTGGTCAATACTGCCGATAATAAGAGGTAAAGGCTTGGACACCGGACGCCCCTTAATACGGGCAACACGATTCGCAGCCCTTTCATCCATGGCATCCGCACCAATGGCAAAAAGGGTTTCCGTGGGATAAATCAATACTCCGCCGGTCCTTATTATATTTACAGCTTCCTGTTCACTCATACCTGTTTAACTCCCAAAATGCATAACGGCATACGGAGCGACTATTAATACCAACTTTGTATCTTATGTCCAGCATCTTTTACTATGTCAGAAATATCATTATTAACAATCCACATTAAACACTACAGAAGCAGCATGACTTTATCACCCGTTTGGCATATTAAAAGGCACAGCCAGTACGTGAACAAACGGAGATGACAAATGGTTGCTACCACACACAATTTTGGAACTGAAAAAGTAGACACCTTTCTTTCAGCAATTAAGAATACCGTCCCCCTCTGGGTTATGGGAACTGAAGAGTTTTCTCACCAGAATGGCTTGATCAATGTTTTTCAAAACCTTTCATCCGCCAACCCTCAGTTTAAGGAAATCAGCTCGGGGCTGGCCCTGCTGGCGTGGCAGCAAAATCCGCTTGACCGTTCAGCGGCCGTGCGCTGTATGGACCTGAATAATTCATCACGCCCGCCCGCACTGATCAAAATCTTGCAAGCCCTGATAAGTTCCCCGGTATCGCACATCCCCCTTCAGGACCTCGACAACCTGCTTCAATCCGGGGATCAAACCCTCATTATCCGACATTTATTTCCCTTGTTGCGTGGATCGGACGGCTTGAACTGGCTGACCCATTCATGGGATACCCTGCTACGCATGGGCAATGCGGAATTGCCCAGAACGGCCCTTGATCTGGTTAATTGGAATGACAATTTAATCCAGCTTAAACAGAGACTTAAAACACAGTACAATTTTTTATACAGTTCAATTGATGAAACTGTGCAGGACCTTGAAGAGCTGGATCACGACATCTGGTCACTGTGGCAGGATTACATGCGCAGTGAACTCCTGCTCCGCTCCGGACAGACCGAAGAGGGCAAGGACATACTGGCGAAGCTATGGAAAAAGAACATCTGGAACCTCAACTGGGGTCAAAAACTGCATGGACTGCTCAATCCTATAGATACAACTAATGCCCTCAGCCATTCAGATGAAGTCGCCATTCTGCTCTATTCTTGGAACAACGGACAATTGATTGAGAACACGCTAAAAAATGTTGCGACATCAAATATCGGCAATGCGCGGATATTCGCCCTGAACAACGGCTCTGATGACAGCACCGGACAGGTTATAAATGAGGCTCAGTATCGCTTTAAAAAGGGGCACTATAAACCTATCAACCTGCAAGTTAACGTAGGTGCCCCGGCGGCCCGCAACTGGCTGCTGGCTGAACCGGAAGTGCGCAAGGCCAAATGGGCCGTATTTCTGGATGATGATGTGGAACTGGAACCCAACTGGCTGGAAGAACTTCTGGCGACCGCGCAAAGTTACAACAACCCCGGAGCTGTGGGATGCAGAATCACCTCCACAGAAACTCCCCGGTCATTACAGTCAGCGGATTACCACCTCTTTCCTCCCGGAAACGGGACTTCCCAAATCGAAGGGCTAACTGAGAAGATCATGGTCTTTGACAGTTGCCGCAACGGCTTTGATTATGGACAGTTTTCTTACACCCGTCCGGCAATGCACGTTTCAGGCTGCTGTCATATGCTGAATATGGAAGCAATCCATCAATGCGGGAATTTCGACGTGCGCTTCAACCCCACCCAATTCGACGATCTCGAAAGGGACCTGCGCGCAGCACTTGGCGGGTACGAACATGTCTACGCCGGGCAACTGCGCATCGGGCATATCCAACACTCAAGTCTTGCCAAAGCAAGCAATGTGCGTTCCATGGCTCAGGTTTTCGGCAACAAGATAAAACTGGAAAGCAAATACAGCGAGCATGACCTGAACGTCCTTTTCGGGAAAGACATGGCCATGCTCTGGCAGGATGTTGACCGCAAATGGAAAGAGCTGGCAGAAGTCCTTTAACAGACTATCTGGCAAGCCACTCTGCTGTTAATTTTTCCATCTCTTCGGGAGAAAAAGACGGATTATCGTACATACCTTTTGCATATCGCTGGGAAAATCCGTGATACAGAATCAAGGCAGCAGCAACGGAAACGTTGAAACTCTGGATCATACCCTGCATGGGAATGTAGACTTCATCAGGAACCAATTCCGCCAATTCCGGCGCGGTTCCGCTATGTTCGTTGCTCAGGATAACCGCTGAGGGTTTGCTGAAATCAAAATCCATAAGCGGCTTTGCCGTTTCGGAAAAACCAGTTCTTACAACCTGATATCCCTGCTCACGCAGCCCTCCGACCATCTTTACCGGGTCGGTATGTTTAGTGCGCTCAACCCACTTTTTACCTGAAGCGGAAGATTTTTTTGCAAGTTCAGGCCACTGTGATACAGTATAATACAGATGTATGCCGTAGATGCCGAAAGCGTCACAGCTTCTAAGGATGGCCGAAACATTGTGGGGGTCCCAGACATTATCCACAATCAGGGTAAAATCCTTCTGGCGTTTTGCCAGAACTTCCCGGACTCTTGCTTCTCTTTGAGGTGTTCTCTGTCTTTCCATGGCGTACTGGGTACTCAACCTTTTGCAAGTTTGCAAGGGGTGAGGCTGCAACAGCGACACAGCGCAGCATAAAGCAGATTATTGAGAAAGACATTAGATTGATTTAAAAAAGATGATATGTAATGATTTCAGAGGATATATATTCACGGAGGCTTTAATGCGCGCGCTGATTGCAGAGGATGAATTTGTAGGACGAAAATTACTTTCGACCTTTCTGGCCCCACTTTTCGTGATTGATGTCGCGGTAAACGGTAAAGAAGCGGTCGAGGCATACAAACTGGCCTTTGAAGAAGGTGATCCATACAGCTTAATTCTTATGGACATCATGATGCCTGAACAGGACGGCCTCTCCGCCCTTGAAGAGATCAGGAATTTTGAAAACAAAAACAAAGTAGTGAACCACTGCAAAGTGGTCATGACCACAGCACTTGATGACCCCAAAACAGTCATCCGGTCTTTCCATGATGTTGAAGCATCCGCATTCATCGTCAAGCCGGTAGACAGGAACAAACTTTACGAAGAACTCGAAAAAATCGGGTTGATGAACAAATAATTTTCCGGCTGATGGAGCATCTGCAAAATGAGTGAAGACGATTCTCTTGTTGAAGAATTTTTCTCCGAAGTAAATGACAAGTACTACCCACAGGTACTTGAAGGAATCGACCTCCTTGATGAACAACGCATTGAGGAAGGCATCGAGGTGCTCTCGCGTCCGCTGCACACAATCAAAGGGGTCACCGGATTCATGTCCGGGTTTGAACCGGCTTCCACCTTTACCCACAAGGTCGAAGATTTCCTCAAGAAAATGCAGGCCGGAGAGGTTGAGCACGACCTCATGCAGATTGCCCTAGCCATTGAGTCCGTCAACACGATTTTCATGCTCATCGAACAGCTTCGGGAATCCGGCAGTTTTGACCAAAGCCTCACTGACGACATTGAAACCAGACTCTGCGGGGAAGGTCAAAAATCCGGAGCCGCAGATGAGTCCGGCATAAACCCCATTGAAGCCGAAGAACTCCCTGATGCGCGAATATTCAATCTCAAGGTAAACAGACTTTACAGCTCCGAACAATTGAAAATGGTGGAAGAAAGCCTGCAATCAATAGACGGAACAAGCAGGCTCCTTTTTGATTTCGGGATCACCATGTCCGTAGGGTCTGCATTTTTCGAACTAATTGCGTCTTATTCCGAAATTTGCGAAATAGGCATCACCGGAATGAACAGCCATTGTACAAGCACTTTTTATTCTTGGGGTTTCCAGCGCTATCTGACTGTTTTTGACAGCAGGGAAAGCTTTCTGAACAACACCGGAGTTTGAGGATAATGAAGGACAGTATTTCCAGTTGTATAAGCCAGATTCAAGAATCAATCATCGGCCTTGAGCACGGGGACGGTGATATTAATGATGTTTTGAACGCACTAGGGCTTGACAATGCCCAGATGAGATCGGCTCAGATAATCGCCCTTATGGATATGCTGACTGACGGCATTACCCCTGTAACCCCGGACCTGATCACCTCCCTGCTTGATATTGCCGAAGCCCAAAAAAAATTCTTTTACTGCATCGGGGGACTGCTTGATCAAGGCGGTGCTCCGATTGATTCAAGAAAGGATGACAGTTCCGCCTGCGACACAGAAGACCGTGAAGCAATCGCTACAGCACCGGATAAATATGAACAGGAAATGATGGCCGAGATGATGGCCATGACCGAAGGAACTCCAGACGAAGATGAAGGCTGGGAAAAAGTTGAAGGACAGCCTGAAACCCCGCTAGCTGAAGCAGAGAAGAAACAACAGGAACAGGCTGTCGAATCGGAAAATAGAATCGAGCCTGAACAGGTTGCAACAGCAGCAAAGCAAATCCCAGACGAAGAGAAAAGTGCCAAAGTCCAACCTGCTCCCGCTAAAATGAAAGACGCACAAGCTATTTCCTCCATTCGTGTTTCCACCCAGCAACTCGATTCCCTCATCGAGTTGGTAGGTAAACTGATGGTCACCTACGCGGTCATTGCTCAGACTAAGTCTGATAATATTTCCAAAATTTCATCCAGCCTTTCTGAGTTGGATAAAGTCATCCGCAACCTGCAATCGGAAGTGGATGAAATCAGGATGGTTCCGCTAAAACAGATTTTCATGCCCATGCACAGGCTGGTTAAATCCACCTCGCAAAAGCTCAACAAACGCATCAAATTCACCATTATCGGAGAAGAGCTGGCACTGGATAAGACCATCGTGGAATGTTTGAATGAACCGCTGGTCCATCTGCTGCGCAATGCGCTTGACCACGGCATTGAAACTACTGAAGACCGCCAGATGTGCGGCAAGAACGAAATGGGTAAGGTAGACCTGAAGGCCTACCGTCAAGGCGAATTCGCTTACATAGAAATTATCGACGACGGTAAGGGTCTTGATGCCGACATCCTGCTCAGCAAAGCCCTTGAACGCGGACTGGCCGACCCGGAAAAAAAATATACCAAGGAAGAAATTTACGAGTTCATCCTGCAATCAGGCTTCTCCACAGCCAGTGCGGTCACCGATATTTCCGGTCGCGGAGTAGGCATGGACGCGGTTGTTGCCGCCATCCAGAATACGTTGGACGGGAAAGTATCCATTACCAGTGAACTGGGCAAAGGATCTACTTTCACCATTAGCATCCCCTTAAGCCGCTCGGTAAACGAAGGAATCGTGGATGCCCTGATCACCTCAGTTGGCCCGGAAACCTTCATCTTCCCCAGCCGGGAAGTGCTGGAAGTATACGAGCCCGTAGAAAAAGAGTTTACCGACCTGCCCGATGGCCGGGAAACCGTATCTGTTCGCGGCAAGATTCACTCCCTGATCCGTATGCACAAAGTTTTTGACCTCCCGGACCCCACTGACGAGGTAATCCCCAAGGTCATCATGGTAAAATTGGGAGAAACAGTTGTCGCCATTCTCGTAGACGAAGTCCTGCGTCAGCAAAAAGCGGTCGTCACCGGATTCACCCTGCCGGTAAACTCCATCTACAAACTGCCCATCCTCGGCTTCGGCATGATGGGCGAACACGATGCCCTGGTGGTGGATACGGAAACATTGATTGCCGCACACATGGAAGGGGAAGCCTAAAAACAATCCGCGCCATCCCGCAATTTTCCAGCGCACAGGAAAAACTTTTCTCTGTGGCCTTTGTCTGCTATGCATGCGTGTTCACGACAAAGACAACCTCTCAGCGCAGGAAATAGCAGATGAAAAAAGCCATCCTTTTTGCAGCACACGGATCGAAAAACAGAGCTGCCAGTTCGGCACTGGGCAATATTTTGAAGATGGCTAAAGAGGCCCATCCGGACATCCCGGTTTACAGTGCTTTTACTTCCGGGCATGTACTGAAAAAGCTTCGTGAACAGGGCCAGAACATGCCCACCGTAAAACAGAATCTTGAAAATCTGGCCGAAGAAGGTGTCACCCATGTGGTTGTGCAATCCCTGCACGTGATTCCCGGAACGGAATTCAACAACATCAGCAGGCTGTTGGACAGGGTCGACAAAGGCGAAATTAAATTTGAAAAAGCCGTACTTGGCGAACCGCTGCTGACCAATGAACAGGAGATCGACGAAATATCCGACATCATCCTGAATCTGCTGGAAGAACGGGATTCGCAAAATGAGGCTCTGATCCTCGTGGCTCATGGTTCCAAATTTTCCGAGAGCGGCAACTCCTTGTATGATAAATTCAAGGAAGTACTGGAAGCAAAAGACAAAAACGCCTACCTCGGCAAGCTCAATTCCGAAGGTGGCATTGAAAAGATAAGCGACTGTATCAAGGGTTCCGGGGTAAAACGAGCCTATCTGCTGCCTCTGCTCTTCGGAGCCGGAAACCATGTAAAAAAAGATATGGCCGGAGAGCACGATGGATCATGGAAAAATGTTGTGGCCTCACGAGGAATTGAACCGATTCCTGTAGTGCAGGGAGTCGGGGAATTCGATATTTTCGCCCAACGCTGGATGGACAAACTTGAAAAAGCCATCAGCCAGCTTGATACATAAATTGAGGTTTTGAAAACAGGCTCCACGCCACCACAATTTATTACCTGCCCAAAAATTTCTCACTTGATTGTACTCCGCACCGCATATACATTATGCTGGTGCGGTTAATTTTTTAACGGACCGGAAAACAATGACAACTTCCATCACAGTGCATTGCCATGACAAAAAAAACATGGAGATTGCACCCACTGCCGGGCTGAACATGGCCCAGACTCTTTTCCTGAACGGAGCATTCAAAGGAGTGCCTCTCTGTTCCGGCATGGGACGTTGCGGGCTGTGCAAAGTGAAGTTTGAATCTGCGCCGCCCGAGCCGCGCAAGGAAGAGTTGCAAAAATTTTCCGCCACAGAAATAAAATCCGGCTGGCGGCTTTCCTGCCTGCATCCGGCAGCCCCGGCAACAATTTTTCTGCCTGAGCCGGAACGGATTGTACCGCGTGTCTCAGACAAATTTTCCCGAGAACTCCCTGACAACATGGCCCTTGCCGTGGATCTGGGCACCACCGGAATGCACTGGGCGTTCACCCTTGGAGACGAAACAGTAAAATCAGGACAGGAACTGAATCCCCAGATGGGGCTTGGCAGCGAGGTTATGTCCCGGCTGGCTTTTGCCGCAAAACCAGAGCAGCGCAAAATACTTTCAGAGCTGGTCACAAGGCGATTAAATGAGATCATAGCTGAAACAAATCAGGTTAAAGAACTGGTAATTTCCGGCAATCCGTCCATGACTTCCATCCTCGCTCAGGATGATGTTGAAGGCTTAAGCCGTGCTCCCTACTCCCTGCCCAGCAAGGGAGGGCAAAGAGTAAAGCTTGACGCAAACCTTCCCGAAGCGTACATCCCGCCACATCTGGCCCCGTTTGTTGGTGCAGATATAACAGCCGGGATTGTAGCCCTGAATTTTTCCGAGCCAAAAGCGCAGCCGCCGTATCTCTTCGCGGATCTCGGCACAAATGGCGAATTCGTGCTCTGCCTTTCCGAGAACGAATACATTATCTCCTCGGTACCCATGGGCCCGGCGCTTGAAGGTGTCGGCATGAGTAATGGACGCACAGCCGGACCGGGAGCAGTATCAGCTTTCACGCTTACCCCGCTGGGACTCTCGCCATCAATAATTAAAGCGGATAGACAAGAGCAAAATCGGAAACCGGGCATCACCGGAACAGGCTACCTTTCACTCTGCGCCCTGCTGCTCAAATCAGGTGTGCTAACCCGTGAAGGACAATTCGGCATGGGAAACACCCCGCTTGCCGCAAAGCTTGCCGATAAATTGACAGAGATAAACGGAACCCCGGTCCTTGATCTGGGACATGAGGGATTAACCCTCCCGGCCCCGGATGTGGAAGAAATTTTAAAAGTTAAAGCGGCCTTTAACCTCGCCATGTCTGCCTTGCTGAATGAAGCAGGGCTGGCACCTTCCGATCTAAAGGAACTCATTCTCGGCGGGGCCATGGGCCAACATGTAAACAGAAATGATCTGGTAACAACCGGATTCATCCCTGCGGAAAGCGGTGCAATCACCCGAGCCGCAGGAAATACTTCCCTCGCGGGAGCAAAAATTTTAACATACAATAAAAAAGCAAGAGATTTTGCCGCCAGCCTGCCCAGCCGTTCCAAAGTTCTGGAACTGGCCGGAAGCAACGATTTTGGCGATAAATACCTTGCGAGGATAATTTTCAAATATGTCTATTAAAGTAAGTTCACTTTTCCCCCTGCCGACTAATAATGTAACAAAATTACTGAATAACTACTTAAAAATTCTACAAAAAACAGTCCCGCTTAAAAGTAAGCACAGCGAGGAACTGCCCTACGCAATACGCGACCTTTCCCGCGACCTGACCGGGGAACGCTCCGGCCTGTCCAATGATTACATGGGCGACCCGCGTAGCCTGAACGCATATCTGCGTTATTTCCTGCCTTGGAACCTGTACCGTCTTGCAAGGCTGTTTCAGGGGCTGGACATCAACCTGCCCGATAAAGGTATCGTCGTTGATCTCGGAGCCGGACCGCTTACCGTGGCTCAGGCCCTGTGGATTGCAAGGCCGGACCTGCGCGATAAAAAACTGACTTTTATCAACGTGGACCGCACCCCGAAACCCATGCGCGAAGGCACCAAGCTCTTTCAGGCACTTGCCGGTGAAAAATCACCATGGCGCATGGTTAACGTAAAAGGCGGCTCCACTTCCAAACTGCGCGAAAAAGCACACCTGCTGGTCACCGCCAACATGGTCAATGAGGCTTCCGCAGGCACACGCATTCCTCTGCCTGTCTGGGCGGAAAAATTCTGCATGTCCATGGTCCACAAGCTGGCCCCGGAAGGCAGAATTCTGATCATCGAACCGGGCATCCGTCGTTCAGGGCGGGTACTTTCCGTGATTCGTGGACAATTTGTCGAAGCAGGATTTCCCATTCTCGGTCCCTGCACCCATGAACAGGAATGTCCCATGAACGGCGAACAGGGTAAGGCATGGTGTCATTTCAACTTTGATTCCGAGCACGCCCCGGCATGGTTGCAGAAGCTTTCAGCCCAGTGTCGTCTTGAAAAGGACAACGTCAGTCTGAGCTTTCTTTATGTAGGGCTGCGCAAGGAAGAAGTCGAAGCACCGCGCGAAGGTGAAATGCGTATCCGCGCTGTATCCGAATCTTTCAGACTTGATGAAGGCGGTTTCGGTCAGTACGGCTGTGCAGCCGAAGGTCAAATCCTTCTCTCTGCGCAAGGCGGAGCAAAAACCTTGTACCCCGGCGGACTTATCGGTATGCCCGTTCCTGAAGAAGAAAAACGGGATGAGAAGTCCGGCGCACTCATCGTGCCCCTGCCCATACGCGAGCACGACAAACGCAAGCTGGAAGAGAAAAATAAAAAGTAAGAAATGCCTCCGGCGGCTTAAACCCTTTTGCAAAAGGGTTTAAGAATCCCAAAACCTTTTATTAAGGCTTCGCCGTTTGTATATTCGAAAGTCAATTTAGCATATTATATGCGAAGCTTACTAAAAGGTTCTGAAGGGGATGGGGTCTGGGGAAGGGGAAACTCTTGCAAGAGTTTCCCCTTCCCCAGCCGCCGGAGGCAAAATCTTTTCATAAAAAGCGCGAAGCGCATCAAAAGACTCTTATGGAATTTATAGATCTGGGATTAATTTCCCACAAAGAAGCCGAACAGGTCCAACTTGAAAGGTTGAAACAAGTAATGGAGGGCAGCGCATGCGAAGCCCTCTATCTTTTGGAGCATCCTCCTGTTGTCACGCTGGGCAGACAGGGCGGGCTGGAAAACCTGCTTATCAGTGAAGAAGCCCTCAAGCAGATGGGGGCCGAAGTGGTCCAGACAGCTCGCGGCGGCAACATCACCTGCCATTATCCCGGACAAATGGTGGTCTACCCGGTCATACGCATTGAAAAACGGCGCGGCGGCATCAAAAAATTCTTTCATGACATGGAAGAGACCGCGATTCGTACTGCGGGAAGGTTCGGCGTGGAAGCAGCAAGAAGCGAGGGTAGACCCGGAGTCTGGGTCGGTCCCGGTAAACTCTGCTCTATCGGCATCGGGGTAAAAAAATGGATCACCTACCACGGCTTATCATTCAATGTTTCCAGTGACATGAAACTTTTCGACGCCATCACCCTTTGCGGGCTACACGGCGCGCACCCCACTTCTCTTTCAAGGGAGGCGGGCAAAGAAATTTCTACCGAGGAAGTAAAAAATGTCTTCAGAGAAGAATTCAGAAAAATATTTGCGGATACCGCCGTGGCTGCGGGTTAAACTGCCCACCGGAAGAACTTTTAACAACACCAGCAAGATGCTGGAAGACCTGAATCTGAATACGGTCTGCCAGTCCGCGAAATGCCCCAACTGCTGGGACTGTTTCTCGCGCAAGGTAGCAACCTTCCTGATCATGGGCAATAATTGCACCCGCAACTGTGCCTTCTGCAACATCTGCCCCGGCCTGATCGAACCTTTGGACGCAGACGAACCGCGCCGTGTTTCCGAAGCTGTGAAACGGCTGGAGCTAAAATACGCAGTTGTAACCTCAGTTACGCGCGATGACCTGCCCGACGGAGGCGCATCCCATTTTGCTGAAACCATCGAACGCATCCGAGCTGAACTTTCTGAATGCAAAATCGAAGTGCTCATCCCGGATTTTAAGGGCAACCTCGATGCGCTAAAAGCTGTCATCGCTGCCAAGCCGGACGTAATCAACCACAATGTGGAAACCCCGCCCGCACTTTACCCGCAAATCCGCCCACAAGCAGATTACCAGCAGAGCCTGGAACTCATCGAACGGGTCAAACAGCTTAGCGACATCCACGCAAAATCGGGCCTCATGGTCGGCCTCGGCGAAACAGACGAGCAAGTTTACCAAGTAATCGACGACCTCGCGGCCATAAATTGCGACATCATTACCATCGGCCAATACATGCGCCCTTCAAAAGCCCACCCGGCTGTGAAACGCTACGTAGAGCCGTCAGTATTCGATGAATATGCCGAATACGGCAAAAAGCTCGGCGTACCGCACATGTTCTGTGCACCGCTGGTTAGGTCGAGCTTTAATGCTGCTGAGGCTTTTGACAAGATTTAGGCTGTCATTTACATCGCTAATCGCGACTGTACATTGATAATCGCGACTGGCACAACGCTAATCGCGACTGAGCAATGATCCCATATACTAAAAACGCAAAAAGTCACCCACATTTATTGATTATAAATGTGGGTGATTTTTTATTTTTAGCGCAGGGCGTACACTTAAACTCAGTGCGGCGGTCTTCTTAAAAATATGTCAGGGCCAAAATTATCTATGTGGCCAGTCCGGCCTAAAATTCAAGAAGATGAATCGTTAACGTCTTGGTTAACCAGAACAGCTAACGAGTATGACTATAAACCATATATGCTATGTCAAATTGCATTAGATAAAAAAATAAGACCGAATCTTGACTTCGACATCAAAATAAAAAGTGATGATCTAAAAAAATTATCAAGGTTGTCGGGACAACCCTATAACAAATTAAAGGACGCTACTTTTCTAGATGAATATTTTAAATGGGATAGAAGTACTAAACTCTGGCTAGATTGTAGAATTAACCGTCCACCACGGAACGCAAGAGTCGTATTTTGCCCTAAATGTATCACGGACCCAAAACAACATACTCCATACCTGAGAAAAGAATGGAGAATTTCATACAACGTAATATGCAAATATCATAGGATAAGACTAATTGAGAAATGTCCCATTTGCTACACACCATTTAATCTAAATAGTCCTTTCTTGCTCCAAAAAAAATTACAGGTATGCCACAATTGTGATCAACCTATACGAAAAATGGCTATACAGATCTCTGATCAAACAAGACTTGATCAGATGCTTATAAACTCGAAAGCCATCTCATCTAGTTTAATTAATTATCTCAACAACGCTGTGTTTGAGGAACTGAAGAAACAAAGAGAAAAGTCGTCTAATCCAAAAGTACTAGAATTAATTAACCCTAAACTACAGTCACTATGGGATTGCCGAACAACCCCACTTGGAGAAATGGACATAGGATTACGATACGAGTTAATGAGGCTAACTATGCCAATATATAAAAATGTCATCAATCGATCATATGATTACATTGCTAACCTTGGAATAAATATATTAAAATAATTATGGCAAAACAATTTCATCAGCAGAAAACCATCCATGTTTAATTACCTGATTCGCTACATCATCTGGGTTGTCTGAATACATAATCAATGCGAGGCTCTCTTCGGCCCGACTACAGGTGACATAAAACAGACGACGGGTATTCTCTATTGATGAAGGAGAGCCTTCTTTTACACCGAAAAGCTTTTCGTATGAGAACATAAAACCTCTCGCATCGTGGTCGTCCAAAACAACACACACCCTTGAAAATTCGAGCCCTTTAACTCCATGGTGAGTGTCAAACGGGGCGTCTCCTTTAACATACTGGCTGTATGCCTTTATCTGCTGAAATGGGGTTGCCCCAAACTGCCGCCAGGCTTTAGTCTCATCGTCCGCATCATCTTCTTCGTCTTCTTTCTCATGTATAGGAGAACTAAAAGGTTTCAGCTTGTCTGGAATTAAAAATAAATTTGTTTCCGCGATGTTATGAAGAACGTCAAAAAAAGAAACATTAGGATTCTCCTCAAGTAAGCCCACCAGTGATTGAACAGCCTTATTAGCAACCTTTAATTGTTTAAGCTGATTACTGCCAAGTTCTTTAAGAAGATCTTTATCCAATAAGGGAGAATTTTCACGGACAATCCTTCCAACAGCAAACCTATCACAATTCTTTGCCGCCTCACTCACCGGTAAAATGAGCTCCGAAAAAATGCGTAAACTTGGCAACTCTCCATTGTTCAGCCCAGTCTTAAGTTTGTCTATCGAACTCAAAGGATCCCACATATCAAGGAAGCCCAGACGGTTAGCGGCCATACGATGCTCTAACACAAGAGTTTTGACATCGGTAACATTTGACCACTTGTCATCCCCAGTAATCTCCTTCATTTGATCATAGACAACCTTTTCTGCAGCTCCTTTGTCAGCTGTTGAATTAGGTAAAACGAAAAGCCGAGCAAGGCCTTCATGTGGTTTATCTTGGCGAGGCCGTTGACGTTGATTATCTACAGGCTCCCGAACATTATTTATGAATTCAACAATACGTGGATAACAACGATGATTCATCAACTTTGCTGGTTTGGCCCAATCTTCGGGGACTGATGCTGCCAAATCTGTTTTGCCATCAAAATAAATCCGCTGCATGGTGTCACCAATAACCCCAATAACAAATCTAGCACTGTGAAGAGCCTGCACAACCAGCAAAGCATTCATAAGATGTTTGTTGGTATCTTGACTCTCATCGATTAATAGAATGGGAAATTTGTTTACAAGAATGCTCTGCATCATTGGCTTTTCAGCCAGAAATCCAGATGAAATTTTGATAATTTCACTATGGTTCAAAGCATTTCTTTCATAGTTATCGCCGTTGGGGTTGTAGATGAATTCTTTAAATCTATCTAACTGTTCAATCCGTTCACTCTTGACAGCAATCTGCCGCAAACGCTCTGCGGAAGCTTTGGTACCAGCCCGACCTTTGGCTTCCTTCTCACGAATCTCTATAATTTCAACATTAAGATTCACTCTCAACCATTCTCTAATATCATTATGTAGTCCTTTTATAAGTGACCAAGCAAAACTATGAATGGTTGAAACTTCAAAAAGATCATCAAATTCAATACGCCGTTTAATTTCATCACAAGCATTGTTGGTGTAGGTAATAACACCAATCTTTCTACCATGAAGACAGAGCTCATCCCCCCTAACAGTCCTTGCCACCTTGAGGGCTTCAACCAAAGAACGCGTTTTACCAGAACCGGCACCAGCAAAAAGAAAAAAACTCTTAGGTACGTCCGAGGTAAGGCAATCCCTTATCGTTACATCTGCAGGAGCATCAAAGACATCGTCCGGAGACTGCGCTTTACTCATCTTCAACCCTCTCTTTGACAGGAATAGTATTGTTCAGTTTTTGCCGGACATTCAAACGCTCTTGAAGCCACTCAAGGCCATCTCTGATGTAAGCTGGTGGGGCAAGATCTTTTGGATTTTTGGTAAAAAGAAGATCTAAGGCAAACTGAGCTTTGCTGCCAGTTTTCAAAACTTCAAGTAACTCCTGTCCTAAAGTATCCAATGATTTATTCTCATCGATAGCCTTTTTAAATTTCTTTATAAGCCCAAATCCATCATCAATATTTTTAAAAAAATTGATGTTATCGAGAACAAGCGCATCTTCGAATGTAGTTGGTATAGCCTCAATATTTCCGTCCATCAAAATCGGCACTTGATAAGCCACACGAACGGAAAAACCATCCAAAACCATCTCTTTGTATTTGGAGTCTAAGTCAAGCAACTCATCAAGAATCTCTTTATTAGGAAGTTCCTTTCTGATCAATGTATTCCCTGTCTTCATCTCTATATCGCGTACGGGAGGAGCAGATTTACCATCTTTCTGTGAATCCAAATCAGTAATAATAAGAGTGTCTATACCTAATATTTTAATTAAGGGCAGCAAACGGTGAGCGTGACTGCCATTAATTTCAAGCATGGTAATATAATTTTTAGCAAGGTCTTTACAGTGACGGTTGATAAAGTGAGGAACAAGCATCCTTTCTGCTGCCCCTTCAATAAGGATCACGCCATCAGCAAAAAAAAGATCTGCGTGAGTAGCTTTCAGATAGCGCTTAACAAACTTAGCTGTTTGATTTGGATTTCCAAATACTTCTGTTAAGTTAGTAACCGTTGTCGTTGGAATAGCACTACATTTCCCTGCTGGTTGCCGCCTAAAATAGCGAAGGTTAACGAAATCTGTCTCGTGGGCAATATGACTAGAATGCGTGCTTACTATAAGCTGACTAGTCAATTGCCCATCTTCGGGATGCAAAATTTCATGCGCCTTTCGGATAAACACCTGTTGCACTTGGGCGTGAAGATGAGCTTCTGGCTCTTCCAGTAAAACCAAATGAATAGGCTTAGATGGTGTGTTCGTAGATTTTGCCTTACCAACTCTCAAGCGAGCGTCTCGAAAACTAAGTAAATGAAAAACCATGGATATCAAATTTTGGTATCCTAAACCGTTGCAATGCTCTGGCAACCGGCAAGCCGAAGACATCTTCTTGGCCGAGATCACTTCATATTGAACTGCTGAGTCGTGGTGAAGCCCATCAGTTGGCCTTATCTGAGTGGAGAGTGTAATTTTGGGTTCAGTTACACCAGGATAACCAAGCGTTTCAAGTTCACTAAGGGGAGAACTAAACCCCTCCTCTAGTTTTCTATCAAATGCTTCTTGAGCCTTATATATAGCCTCAAGGATTCTGACATCAGTACTATCAACGGCTTCTTCTGGATCAAGATGTTTTTTATAGTATCTATCTAACTGGGTAGACAACCGCTCTTGAAGCTTTGGTGTACTAATATCGTCTTGAGACCTGCTGTTTGGGTCCTGTTGAGGCCATAGCACATCTAATCTGACCAAATCAGTTAATGGATTAAACTCAAGAGGCTCCCTATCATTAGTAATAGATTGAGGCCTTGCTAAACCACATGCCGGTTTTTCCTGCTTTGCAGGGTCCAACAAGTAAGCATTAACCTTGAAATATATAGTTTTTGTCAAATTCTTTTTTAAAAAATCGGTCAGCGATGCAGGCCAAAGATCAAACCCTTTCTCTAGCTCTCCACCAGCCCCCTTCAAAGCTTGCTTAGCCGACTCATGCGCAGATATGTAATCTTTTTTGAGAAGGTCAACCTCCACTGGCTCAAGCTGTAAACGCACCCCAATTCCTTCTTCAGGTTTCCAATCAAGAGCCGGTAGAAAATGGGAGACATGATGAATTTCATTCTCTTCTACATTAAGCCAAACATCGATGGAGGGAAAAAGGTCGGGCCACTGGAAAGGTAGCTCTTTATCATCTTCCTTTTGAAAACTATCTCCAAGCTCATCGATAGCTGCCCAGCGGTCCAAAGGGATATCGTGCATTGAAAACCTAGGCTTTCCACGAGTTGTCAAAAATCGATCTAAAGCGAGGACAGCTGAAGTTTTTCCGCTGTTGTTGGCTCCAACTAACAAAGTTGTTTTTTTTGAGAAATCAACTTTAACAGCACCTAATCTTCGAAAATTTCTAATTTCAATAAAATCAATGTTCACTTGTCCACCTCTACTGTTAACCATCTATAATGGTAGATGAAATCAGCTAAGTTCACCCAAGCACTTACCGCTTTTCAATAAGCATCGACAGCTAACCCAGCATTTGCATAAGCACCACGAGCCTATGAAAGAAATTCATTTATTTGCTCGTTTTAAACGAAAGACCGATAGATTTATTACCCACCCCATAATTCTAAATTTATCAACAGGCCAAAAAGTACATCTAAATTATTATAATATCAACCAGATCACTAATTTAAAGTTAATACTCACTCCACTTTTGCCGATAAATTAAAGAGGAGCATTTTTCGCAGCCAGCGCAACACATCATAAATATTATCGGCAGAAGCTATATACTAACGGACAAGACATGAGAGTGATCTCATGGTGACGCAGGCATCAAAATGAATTACATTTGGACCATATGAAAACCATAATCCTAGGCGACATCCACGGGGACTTCCAAGTCATCAATCATTTGGTTGAAATAGAACAGCCAGATATTATTATCCAATGCGGAGATTTCGGATATTGGCCACGTAAAAACGGATGGCCGCCTAACGACCCACCGTTGAAACTAGGTAATGCAAAACTATATTGGTGTGACGGAAACCACGAAGACCATGAATCCCTTGCTAAGATTGCAAGCTCAGGACAACTTGAGGTTGCACCCAACTGCTTCTATCAGCCTCGCGGATCAATTCTGACGCTACCAGACAACCGGACGGTTCTTTTCTTTGGAGGAGCAGATTCAACGGACAAAAATTCAAAGACTGAAGGGGACAGTTGGTTTTCTGGGAAAATCCCAACAACAGCGAACTTTGAGCGGCTAGATAAGAATCTGCACATAGACATTGTAATCAGTCATACCTGCCCAAAATCATTCGAACTTAGACAAGCAGCACCGTTGGGGTATCGCAAATCTTCATGGCTTGCCAAAGCAGATGACCCGACACGCGATATTCTTGAATCCGTTTTACGACAATACAGCCCAGCACAATGGTTTTTCGGGCACTTCCACATCCATCAAACAGGTAAATTCAAAAACACGGCATGGACAGCTTTAGCGATTCCTATGGAGGATGAAGAGATTTGGTGGGTTGATCTTTAAAACCATCATTTCAATCGATTAAAGCTATACCAAAAGCATATTACTATAAACTCTCCCCTCTCTAGACATACTTATAGACAACCAATGATTCACATGCTAATCACGCTTTTGTTTTCTTAATCATACACATAGCTATCTTAGTCCTGATTTATACTAGATTTATTCTTTTAAAAAAAAGAATCATTTTAGCACACTGAAAGAGAGACAAAAAATGAGACTTGAAGAGAGAATTGTACTTGATGGTGCGGCAGCTGTTGTTATTGACCACGCTATCCGGACTGTGGCCGACGCGCATGCTTCTGATGCAACTACCGATACGAACTCCGCACAGGATTCACATATAGCTCTTGAAGCCAAAGAGACTGTACAAGCCAACGCAGATGCTACCAACACCACAGGCACTCCCGATGTTGCCGCGCTCCTGAATGCTGTCGCTCCCCAAGACAACCTGTCTACAAGCACAGCAACTCCCACCAAAGACCAAATACTCTCTTCAAATTCTAAAAAGAACTCCCAGCCGGAAGAAGATCCGGTTACTGTTCTGGTGGCCTCCAGCGGACTTACTGACGTTAATGACCTGCTTGGCGCTGCCAAGGACAATGTGGTCACCGTAACCTATGACGGTGACTCTGATAGTCCTGACAATATTTTTAATAAAATCGAATCCGCTCTCGACGGCAAACAGGCAGCGTCCATCGGCTTTGCCTCCCACTCCATTGGTTCCGGTTCCATTCACCTTGGCGGAGACTATTCCGTTGATGCCGACACTCTTCTCTCCAATCCTGAAATGAACGAATTCTGGAAGAACGTCGGCTCACTTGTCGAATCAGATGGTCATATAGACCTACTCGGTTGCGGCGTAGCAGAAGGTGAAGTGGGTAAAGATTTCATTAACAAGCTTGAACAAATCACCGGACGCGAAATTGCCGCAAGTATTGATGACACCGGGAATGCAGAATCCGGCGGTAACTGGTTGCTTGAGGATGGAAGCATTAATCTTGCTGAATTATACTTTGACGGTGCTAAACTAAATTCTTTTGACGGGGTGCTTGCTACATCTTCAGTCACTATTGAGCTTGCTTCCGGTGGACCATCGCAAACTTTGTATGACGTTGATGGAGATGGGGCCTATGAAATCGACAGTGCTGAAAAGTTAATCGCTCTGTCTCAGACAACAGATAAAGGACGGGACTGGACCGGTTGTAGTTACGAAATTACTGCCGACATAACATTTGATGCAGACCACAATGCCGTTGACTGGGATGGAGACGGCACCGTTGGAGATGCAGATGATGCTAAGGGTTTTAATCCAATCGGTGATAGCACAAATATTGCCGATATTAATGATAAACCATTCGTCGGCACATTCTATGGAAACGGACATTCCATCAATAACCTGTTCATTAACAGAGACACCGAAGACCTTGTTGGCCTGTTCGGTTCTGCCCAGTTCTCATCAATACAAGACATCAACTTGGTTGATGCCAACGTCCGGGGGCAAAACAACGTCGGAGCTATTGTTGGTCAAACACTTGCTTTTACCATTAAAAACTGCAGCTCTACAGGAACCGTAAGAGGAACTAAGTCTGTAGGGGGCTTGGTTGGTTATCACGCCCAGAACAGTACCATTACCGGCAGCAGCTCATCATGTCTGGTTACCGGAAATTCTTCTGGCGGCTTAGTCGGATCCATAGACACAAGTGATATAACCAAGTCCTTTGCTTCAGGTAACGTTATCGGCGGAAACAGTGTTGGTGGGCTTCTGGGTTACGCATTTTCCGCAAACAATACCATAACCGAGTGCTATGCCACAGGAACGGTCAAAGGCGTCAGCAATGTCGTTGGCGGGTTGGCAGGTCTTTTTAACGGCACCATCAATAATTGCTACGCCACAGGAAATGTGGACGGCAATGAAAACATAGGCGGACTCGTCGGTGAGACCAGAGAAGGTTCAGATGCCTCTATACAGAACAGCTATGCCACCGGGACTGTCACCGGAACATCAAATATCGGCGGGCTGGTAGGTCGTGCCCGAGGAACAAGCACCATAGACAACTCCTACGCAACAGGAGCGATCGATGGAGCAGCTGCAGGCGGACTTGTCGGCAGACTTGCCGACACTATAGCATCAAGTGCCCCCAAAATTACCAACAGCTTTGCCTCCGGCAAGGTAACCGGGTCATCTGGCTTAGGTGGATTAGTTGGTATTATTGAGTATGGAGGATCTGTAGAGAACAGTTCTTCATTTGGTACCGTAGAAGGAACCAACGCTATTGGTGGATTGGTCGGATTTATGAGCGTCAAGACATCACTCACCAACTGTCACGCTACAGGTACAACCAAGGGGAATAACGAGATTGGTGGACTTGTCGGAATGATTGACGGCTCCGCTGCAGAAAACACTTTCATTAAAAACAGTTATGCTACAGGAACTGTGAACGGCAACGACCGGACAGGAGGTTTGATCGGCGACCTCGGCGATCATGTAAATATAAACGATAGTTACGCAACGGGGACAGTCACAGGAAATGACTATACGGGCGGATTTGCAGGTAAAATCTTATCTTCCACAGCAGTGGATAGCTGCTATGCAGCAGGAAGTGTAATAGGAAACGACTACGTTGGAGGCTTTGCAGGACTTCTATCTGGAACCGCAGGAACAGAAGCCAGTATCAGCAACAGCTATGCAACAGGTACAGTCTCAGCAACAAGCTACGTAGGCGGATTAGTCGGCAGGTCAAACGGAAAAATCAACAGCAGCTATGCACTGAGCAGTCAGATAACAGGGCAAAGTTATGTCGGCAGAGTCACGGGACAGAATTCTGGAAGCGGGGTACTGAATAATAACCAAGCCAATGACTCAATGTCTGTTACAGATAACTCCAAAATAACAGTTGTGGGCGGCAATGTTGTTGTAGGAGAAATGATTACCGACAGAGGATCTGCTGGAGAAGACGGCGAAGATTTTTCCGGCAATACATACCAAGCATATCGCCTGTGGGATGAAAACATCTGGTCATTCCCAGCCAACAAAAACCAGAGCCCCACCACCAAAGTAGCTGCAAGTACTTCAGCACACGATATCTATAAAAATTGGGGCACCACAATCTGGAAGATCCCAGCCGACACAACTAAAAATCCCACTCTGAAAAACGCGGGAACTACTGCTGTTAATCCGGGCAATGACCATGGTGCGGGAACTGGTTCCAGTTCAAATGAAGGAAACACCAATTCTCCCGACTACAATCCTTCTGGTCACGATAGTCATAAAGTTACAGATGTTATTCGTGATCCAAATGAACATGACTGGATGCATGAAGTAGATAACGCGCATGCAAACTCAAAATCTCAAAATGAATACCTTTCGGGAAGAGTTCAAAACGACCTCAAAAAACTTGGCGAATTTTGGGATAAAAATGCGCAACCATATCTTGAAAAAGCAAGCGACTATTTTGAGACAGAATTTTCCGAACTAAATTTCAAAAAATCAAAATGGTCTATCCGTGAAAGGTACGCTCTTGATCTATACAAGGCCAACCATAAATATATGGCCCCTACCATAGATTCAGAAATTGAAAATGCTGTAGAAAATTACGTTTCAACCTACAGTCCGGATGAAACCGCAAAAATTGGTGACTACGTTGATGCAGTCCAATACGCGGAAATATCTGAAAGCGTTTACCAGTTAGATGACAACCCCACTATGGGATGGGAACAAATCGGATTTATGGCCTTTGATGAAAGAATCACCAAATCCCATGGCAACAATGTCCTACAATCCAACAACGACGAAATAAGCGCACAAGAAAATCAGGAATTAGAGTACGCACTTGGCCTCGAATACATAAAACTTCAAGCTGATCCCTTACAAAAAGGGGATCACACGAAATATTTTGATCTCCACAAAGACGCACTAATTGGTTCTTTGCAAGGCTTTAAAATGGGGATTTATAAAAAAGATGGGCACATTACTTTAGCTTTCTCTGGAACAGACTCTATGTTTGATGCTGGTGATGTAATGGCTGATATAGCCCCGGATGGTTTCAACCCTCAGCTAAAACTAGCCAATGCCATTGCTGATGTTGTCATTGAAAAATACGGCGAAGATATAACTATCACCGGGCACTCACTAGGAGGATTTTTGACTCAAAAAGTAGTTAAAAATCTTCAAGAAAATGGCAATTCAAAAGTAAGAGGCATTACATTTAACCCAAAATCTGGAGTTGAAGGAACAACAGGTATAAACGTTACCAATTATATTTCTACTGCTGATGGCGCAAATGCGGTCACCGCAAGCCCCCATCCTGTCACTAGAACATTAGGAGTAACAGGCGATCATATAGGTGAAATAAAATATATCAACGGCGGCGGGTTCCATGGAATAGATGCCATATCTCAAAGGATAAAACTGCTTGCCAATGATCAGTTAATGGAAAATGTAATTGATGATTCATCCGAAATTATGAATGATTTTGCAAAAACAAAAGAAGCAAACTCATACAAGATTCTGATGTAGGTGTACCCAAAAGAGTCATGCTAGTCCTATGATATTCCAAGACTATGCCAGTATATCTATAACACATAAAGCAATCTGTTATAGACTACCAATGATTCATATGATAAATCCCTCACTGTTTTCTTAACATTCGACCAAGATATCTTTGTTCTTATTCATAATCGATTAATTCTGACGCCAGTACGGAATTATCTTCGGGATACTAGAGAGAGGGCGGAACATGAGACTGGAAGAGAGAATTGTACTTGATGGTGCGGCTGCAGTTGTGGTTGAGCATGCAGCACAGGCTATGGCTGATGTGCATGTCGTTGACACTGCTAACGATGCAAATGCCGCACAGGATTCACATGCAGCCCATGAGGCTAAGGAGACAGCGCAAGCAGATTCGGGCCCAGCCGACACCGCAGACGCACCTGATGTTGCCGCGCTCCTGAAGGTTGTTGCCCCTCAAGAGAATCAGCCGGTAAATGCTGTTGCTCCTATCAAGGATAAAACAGGCTCCTCTACCGCCGAAAACAACTCCCAGCCGGAAGAAGATCCGGTTACTGTCCTTGTAGCCTCCAGTGGCCTTGCAGATGTTAATGATCTACTAGGTGCCGCAAAGGAAAACGTGGTTACCGTTACCTATGACGGTGACACTGATAATCCTGACGAAATTTTTAATAAAATAGAATCCGCCCTCGACGGCAAACAGGCCGCTTCCATCGGTTTTGCCTCCCATTCTATCGGCTCCGGTTCCATTCATCTGGGCGGAGATTACTCCGTTGATGCCGATACCCTTATTTCTAATCCTGAAATGACCGAATTCTGGAAGAATGTCGGTTCACTTGTCGAACCAGATGGTCATATTGATCTGCTCGGTTGCGGTGTTGCTGATGGAGAAATTGGCAAGGATTTCATTGCCAAACTTGAGCAGGTCACCGGGCGCGAGATTGCCGCAAGTATTGATGATACCGGAAATGCCCAGTCCGGCGGAAACTGGCTGCTTGAGGAAGGCGGGGTTGATCTTGCTGAGTTGTATTTTGATAGCGGGAAGTTGGGGGAATTTGATGGGGTGCTGGCTACTCCTTACATTACAACATCTTTAAGTCATCTTAAGTTTTATGATACAGATAGAGATGGATTTTACGAGATAGATAGTGCTGAAAAATTAATTGCATTGTCTATTACTAATGATCGAAGAGATTGGCAAACTCATAACTTTGAACTCACTAAAGATATTGTGTTTGATTCAGATGAATCAAAAGTAGACTGGAGTGGTGACGGAAGACTAGGTGATGCTGAGGATCTAAAAGGTTTTAAGCCCATTGGGCATCCTTTTGTGGCATTTAACGTTGATTTTGAGGGTAATGGATATTCAATTAAAAATTTATACATCAATCGGCCGACACAAGATTATGTTGGTTTATTTGGGTCTGCTAGTGGTGGGAGCATCGATAATGTGGGATTGATAGATGTTAAAATTACAGGCAACGAATATACAGGTGGTCTAGTTGGAAAATCTGAATCCACAATTACAAATTCTTCCGTTACTGGGAATATTACCGGATCTTCGCATACAGCAGGCTTAGTTGGCGGGGGCGTTGCCTCAATTGCAAATTGCTATTTTACGGGTAATGTTCAGGGGGAACATTATGTTGGAGGATTAATAGGCTATTTGGGGGATAACGTTGGCTCTAGTGCAAAAGTAACAAGTTGTCACGCTTCCGGGAGTGTGACAGGGGTGTCAGCATGTGGTGGATTGATCGGACGGATATATGGTTCCGGAGGTGACTTTACTGTCTCTGATAGCTATTCCTCTGGTTTTGTCTCAAATACCTTACAGAAAATTGGTGGGTTAATTGGAGAAGTTTACTCCGGTGTTGGTGGGAATTTTTTAATCCAAAGTAGTTACTCAACAAGTTTTGTTGATGGTAACACAAGTGTGGGTGGGCTTATTGGTATGATTGGCGGGAAGGGAGATTATAACGTCACTAATACATACGCAAGTGGCAATGTTAAAGGATTCAATTCTGTAGGTGGATTAATTGGGTTCTCATTAGGGGCTAATATACGGTTAAGTTCAGCTTTAAATTCTCAGGTGGAAAATACAAGTAAAGCCGGGACAGGAAGAGTTGTTGGGGCTAACGATAAAGGTTCCATCTTCGGTAATTCAGCTAATTCCTCGATGAGGACAATTGGATGGGACGTTGCTGATGAGGACAAAGGAGCTGACACTCTTGATGGTAAAGATGTCTCCAGTTCTCCATATAATGCGTATAAAGATTGGGATCAAACAATCTGGAAATTCCCTTCTTCGCATGATGCTCATCCTGCTTTAAGGTCAGAAAGGATAGTCCTTCCAACTTCAGAATCAAAACTTGAACCTGAAGTTATTGTTGATCCTGTAAATCCTATTGTTATAAATTCAAATACAGATTTAACAAATACTCAGGAAATTTTTGTAAGAGAAATTAAAAATAAGTGGAATGATAGTATTAAACCATACCTTACTAACATTACAAATAAAATTAATGCTGAGCTATCAAAGGTTTCTTCCTTTTTTGATTATCATGAATTAACTCGTAGTGAAGCAGGGCTTCGATTTGTCAAAGCGGTCTCCAATCCTGAAAATATGGTGGAAATATATAGTTCTCTTGAAGATTACATATCTACATTTTCTCCAGATGAGACAAAAGAAAAGGGGTGGCTTTTTGATTCCATACAATATGCAGAGATGGCGGAAGCTGTTTATTCAAAAGAAAGAAATAACGTCATGGGATGGGATTTAATCAGCAGAGTCGATGAAGAAATTAGTGGTCTTGATGAAAGTGCTAGCTATGCTCACAATTTTAGCTCATCAGACAGCGATTTGCAAAAAAAGATAGAAAACACTTTTATTAAAATAGCCACGAAATACAAAGAAAAAGCAACTTTTGAAGCTAAAGATAGTGTTTATGACAGCCTTTATGAATTAGGTGGATTTATTTTTGAAAAACAACAAGAAGTTATGCTTTTAGGCCTTGAGGCAGGAGTCTATAAAAAGGGTAATCACGTAACACTGGCTTTTGCAGGTACAAACGAACTTACAGACTGGATCGCTAATGTAAGTCCGGATGATATGAATACTCATAAAGAGCTTGCTTTAGAAATAGCTAAAGTTGTCATAGATCATTACGGAGATGATATCACTATTGTTGGTCATTCTTTAGGTGGATACTTGGTCCAAGAGGTTGTCCATGATTTAAATCTTTATTATGGGAAAAAAAATATTGATGGTGTTGCATTTAATGCCAAATCTGGAAGAGAAAATAACAAACATGTTCAGGTTATGAATATCAAATCTGATGGAGATGTCGTTCAGCATCTGACTAATAAACTTTCCAGCAACATTGGAAATGAAGAGCATACAATATCTGATGGAGGATGGCATATGATGGATACTCTTTCTGATGCGATGAAAAGAGATCTTGTTTTGAAGACTGTGGTCGATGTTGTCGTTAACAACAACTAAACGTTATTGGTGAAACATGTATAAATATATTCCTTTTCTCCTTCTCCTCCTCACCGCCTGCGCCCCCAAAACCGGCACAGAAATGAGGAACGAGAATCTGGCTAAGGATCTCTCCTTTACTAAACAGGCTGAGATGACTCTTTCGGGTCAGAACTCAAATGCGACTTCAACTGAATCCAGTGAAGTTATCAACGGTAAGGCTATCTCTTTGCGGGATGCCATTGATTATGCTTTGAAGCATAACCTTGATAAAGCCGTGTCAGAGCATCAGGTTGCTGTGCAGCGTGAAGTGCTGACCGGATCATACTGGCGTATGCTGCCTTCTTTGATGAGTAATGCGGAATTCTCTACTCAGGATTGGTACACCCCCAGCTCGTCAAAGAGCTTCCAGAGCGGACAGCAGTCTCTGGAGCCTTCCATTTCTCATGATCTGGAAACCTCCACCCAGTCTGTGGAACTTTCATGGAACCTGCTCAATCTGGCGGTTGATTTCCAGCGCACCTATCAGTCTGAAGCACAGCTGGGCATGAGCAAACAGCAGCTTAAGCGTGTGAAGCAGAATTTGATTGTGAGCGTTATTCAGGCTTACATGCGCTGTTCTATTGCCAAGGATGCTAAAGGGCGGGCTGATGACCTGATTGCTAGTGCTCTCAAGCGTCAGGAAATAATCATCAAGCAGATGAAAGCGGGAAGCCAGAAAAAGAAAGATGCTCTGAACGGTCAGATTTCCATCATTAAGCTGCGCGACAGTGTGCGCCGCTATGAATATGATTACCGTCAGGCCAAGAAAGAATTGGCTCAGCTGCTGGGACTCGCTCCTGCTGCGGAATTCAGCATTGAGGGAATCAACCTTGCGGATGTTCCCAATGAAATGGCTATGAATCTTCCGGCATGGGAAAAAGAAGCACTGGCATCGCGTCCTGAAATGTTTGAAATGGACCTGAAGGAAGATGAAGCCGTGCGTGAAGCGGATATCGCTCTTACCCAGATGTTTCCGGCTCTGACTCCCTTTGCCCGCTACAGCCGTGACGACAACTCCTACATGTCCCGTCACCAGTGGTGTAATGTAGGACTACGTGTATCATGGGATCTGCTGACCATTCCTCGTCTTTCGTCCGAGCAGCAGACCGGTATGAAACGGGCCGCGGTGGTTCGCAAACAACGTCAGGCACAGGCTCTGGCTGTTCTGGTACAGTTGAATCTGGCTACTATTGAATACCGCGACGCTTATGAATCTCTCGGCATTGCTACCGAACTTGAGCAGAGCCAGAAAGAACTTCAGGATGTAATTGACCGGGGAGTTAAATCCCGCACTGAAAGCGAAAGTCTTCTGCTACAGACTAACCAGCAGTACCTTGAGGCCCGTGTTAAAAGGCTTCGGGCTTACTCTGACCTGATCATTGCAAAGGCCAAGATTTACAACTCAATTGGTCGTGACTTTGATCAGCAGGACCTGACCGCAACCAGCGGAATCAGCACTAAGCATGCTGAAGTCACAGATGAAATGTCCTACGCCCTGAAATAGATAAAACCAAACCGAACAGCCGGGTGAGCCTTTTGGGTTTTCCCGGCTGTTTTTTATGATCGAATCAATATGAAAAAACTGCTTCCAGCCATAGTCTTGCTTGCACTGCAATTACTGCTTGTCCCTTGCGCACTTGCGTATAATTCCACCTTGCCTACTTTCCCTGATTTTTCTGAACAGGGAACCGGGAATGATCCAGATCTCCACAAAACTATGCAGGGCACATTTAAGGTGGTTTTTTCCCCGCGCAAAGAAGTAATTCTTTCTGCGGAGGTGGATTCCACAGTCAGCCTTATTGCAAAGGAGTTCGGGCAATCTTTCAAAAAAGGGCAGGTACTGATCAAACTGAACCCGGAAATGTTTATTTGGCGTCAGGATAAGGCCAAAGCTCTTCACAAAAAGGCGGCTGAAACTTTCAAGGTTATCGAAAATCTGTACAAAGACAAATCCCGTTCCATCATTGATTTGGAAGAGGCGCGGGCAGATTTGACCATTTCCAAAGCCAATATGCGTATTGCCAGTAAGGAAGTAGGATTTTGCACTATCACGGCTCCGTATTCCGGGCGGATTGAAAGGCTGCTGGTGGATGAACGGGAATGGGTGGAAGCAGGGACCCCGCTGATCAAGATTGTCAGCGATTCCGTCCTGCTGGCCCGTACACTAGTGCCGTGGGATGAGCTAAAATCATTTCCCGTCGGTAGCCCTATAAATATCAAACTGAGCAGTGGTGAAACAGTAAAGGGTAAGGTTTCTCATGTAGGCGCGGTTATGGATTCCGCCAGCCAGACCTTTGAAGTGAAGATTGAGGTCCCCAATACAAAACGAAAGCTCAAATGCGGCATGACCGGCCATATTCCCACGCCCGTAGCCAAGGTTGCTGAGCGATGAGTAGTGAACAGCACCCTGCAATGATCCTGCACCAGCTTTCCACGGAATTACTGGCTGCGGAAGACCTGAAGCAACTTTATTTTCGGCTGCTCAACCGCTCCATCTCGCTTTGCCCTTATAAGCGGGCTGTGCTGTTCAAGGTTGATGGAAAGCGCGCTAAATTTCTGGCTGTGTCCGGTAAATCCGGAGTAGATGCTTATTCCGAGATGGTCGAAAAATGGGAATCTCTCGCCTCGTCGCTTTCTGACAAAGAGAACCCGCAATTGCTGAAAGCAGGTGTATTGCCCGATCAAGAAGCGCAGAATTGGAAATTTATCAACGACCATACCAACGGTCTTTCCGTATACTGGCTGCCGATCAAACCGTGGGGAAAGACTAAGTACGTCCTTTGGTTTGAGCGTTGGGAGCAGGAAGAGTGGACTGAACGGGATTTACAACTGCTCAGTCTTGTCGGTGTTAGTGCGAATTCGGCTTTTGAAAGATTGGAGCCGGAAACCTTTTGCCGTCGTATGAAAGATAGAATTTTTAGCTGGCACCGTTTTCTGGTTGCAATCGTTATCCTGCTGGCGATGCTGCTCTCATGGCGCGTTCCGCTTCGGGTAGTCGCTCCATGTGAGATTCTTCCGGAAGATCCTTATATTGTTACCGCGCCACTTTCTGGAGTAATTTCGGAAGTGCTGGTTGAGTCTGGCGACATGGTTACCGAAGGCAGCCCGCTTTTTGATTATGACCCTCGTGTTGTTAATGAAGAACTTGAAATTGCCAAGCAGCAGGTAAAGATACTTGAGACCACCATGCGGACCACCGAGCTTAATGCTCTTAACAGTAAGAAAGCAAAAGCTGAACTGTCCATTTTGAATTACCGTCTTAAGCAGGAAAATATTCGACTGAAGATGGCAGAATACCGTGCTTCAAAGTTAAACGTTCGGGCGGAAATTCCCGGTTCAATCATTGTGGACAGTCCAGACGAATGGCGCGGCAGGCCAGTTGAAGTTGGCCAGAAAGTGCTCATGGTGGTTGATCCGGAGAACATCAACCTTCGCATCTGGCTCCCGGAAGCGGACAATGTAAATTTCAGCAACAGTACTGAAGTAAAAGTACTCTTGAACGCCTTTCCTGATGACTCCTTGCAGGCACGTCTTAAATACGTGGCCCAGAGTGTTTCTGTAAGTCCAGAAGGAGTCCCATCGATAATGGCCGAAGGAGTCCTTGATGGCCTAGCGAATACCGGAGAAGGAAATCTTCGAATGGGTTTAAAAGGATCAGCAGTGCTTTATGGTGAAAAGGTTTCGGTCGCCTACTGGCTGCTACGCAAACCATGGGCATCAGCTCGAAGAATAATGGGAATTTAAAGGAGAATAGATATGGCAGACGAAAGTAACGATCTCAAAGTGGTTATCCCCAATGATCTTGATTACAAATTTCGCGATTTTTTCAACGTAAATGCTTCCGCCACGGAAGTGGTTATTGAAATGGGTAATGTGCATCGCTCGGTACAGAATGAAGCCGTGCTGCGCGATCGTGTAGTCTTTTCTGTTCCCGGAGCAATCCAGCTCAAGGATGCCTTGAACTCAGCTCTTGCCGAAGTGGAACGCCAGATTCGGGAAGCAGCAGAAAACAACAAGGCTTAATCTTATGATGTCAGGGGATACTCCCCTTCCGATTCTACGCCCGGACCTTGATATTATTCCGGGCCCGAAAGCCCATGACGGCTCACCCACAACGGTTGTCTATGATCCTCTTGCAAGGTCATACAACCGTTTTTCGTGGTTTGAATTTGCGGTAATCAGGCTTCTGGGGCAGCCGCGTACTCTGGACGAAGTGGTCGATCTACTGCAGCAGGATACAACCATGAATCCGACCCCAGAAGAAGTCCTGAGCGTATGTCAGGAGCTGGTTATGCAAGGGCTGACCGTGAACACCCTAGTTCAGCAACCAGATCAGCTTGAAAAAGAAGTCAAAGCCAGAACCCCGCACTGGTTCAAATGGTTGCTGCATCACTATCTGTATTTTCGTATTCCCCTTTTACGGCCCGACGCATTTCTCAAAAAGACAATCAACTATGTGCGTCCGTTAGCCTCCACTGCGGCTTTTGTCTTATATTCCATTTGCGGAATTATGGGGCTGATTCTGGTAAGTATGCGACATGAACAATTCTTCCATACTTTCCAGTATTTTTTTAATTTTAAAGGATTGCTCTATTACGGCTCGGCTATAACGCTCGTTAAAATTATTCATGAATTTTCACACGCATACACCGCCAAAGCGCACGGGCTAAGAGTCCCTGTCATGGGGGTGGCTTTCATTGTGCTCTGGCCGGTGGCTTACTGTGACGTAACCGATGCATGGCGCATCCCCAAACAGAGAAAGCGACTTCCGGTTGCTGCTGCCGGGATAATTGCGGAACTGGTTATAGCTGGTTTCTGTCTCATGGGCTGGGCTTTTACCCAACCGGGATTGCTGAACAGCCTATTCTTCGTAGTATCTACAGCGTCGCTTATTTCCACGCTGCTGGTGAACCTGAACCCGGCTATGAGTTTTGACGGTTACTACATCTTTATGGATGTGTCCGGCATCGACAACCTGCGCTCAAGGGCCTCCAATTATCTTAGGTATTTATTCCGGACATCCTGTCTGGAAATGAAGCTCACCGCCCCGGAGAAACCTAAAGGATGGCGCAAATTCCTTTACGTCACATATTCTATATATTCATGGGTTTACCGCTTTTTTTTGTATATTGGTATCGCCGTGTTAGTTTACTACAAATTCACCAAGCTGCTTGGAATATTATTGTTTCTGGTAGAAGTGTGGTGGTTTATTGCCCTGCCCATAGTCAAGGAGATTACAGCTTTGATCAAAATGCGCCAAATGCTTACCCTCAATACCCGGTTAATAACCTCGCTGTTGCTACTCTCCTCGATAATCGCTTGGCTTGTTTGGCCTCGTACCCATACGTACTATTTTCCTGCTGTGGTTGAAGCACGAAATCTGCAACAGATTTACGCCCCTTTCTCTGGTGTTGTAACTGAGATCAAGGGCTGTCGGGGTAAAGAAGTCAAAATCGGTGATGAGATATTGAGCATAGCATCAGTTCCCCTGCGGGCGGAAATAAGTGAACTTTCATTGCAGGAGAAAATCCTTGAGACTGAAGCACAACTGCTATTCATTCAGCACAATTTTTCCGCAATTCCTCAGAAGGAAGAAGAAAAACATCAGATCGCTTCCAGATTGCAGGGAATTAAAAAAAGACAGGAATTCTACAATCTTTCCGCACAGGTTTCAGGAACAATCACGGACTGGGATCGCAATCTACGTTTAGGACAGCATGTGCAGCAGAATCAGATTTTCGGAAAAATAGTTAACCCTGATGATTTCTATCTTGCAGCCTACCTCCCGGAAGATAAGGTCTCTCTTCTTTCTGAAGGGGATACTGCCCATTTTTACCCGGAAACAGGGGCTAAAGCTGCATCCGGTACCATCATAAAGATTAGCAAAAGCAAGACCGACTCAATCCGCCATATCGCACTGACGTCTCTAGCCTCTGGAGATATTCCTGCCACACAGGACCGTTACGGCAAGATATCTTTGTTAGAAGCTAGGTATGTGGTTGAAGTTAAACCGGATAGCCCTGTTTTATTCCCCCTCGGTAAGAGTGGGCAAATGCGTATGCAGACTGCTCCCAGGTCATATCTGATCGATCTGTGGCATAAGGTTTACAGGACTTTGGTTAAGGAGAGTGATTTTTAACGGATTACCGCTCCTTCATGCTCTCGCTGGTATACTTCATCAAAGGAGAGAGGAAAAACTCAATAAGCCTCCGCTGACGAATCTTCACTTCAGCAGAAGCGCGCATGCCGGGACTTAAATTAACTTTCCTACCGTTAACCAAAATAAATGTCTGAGCCATATCCACCCGGGCATTATAGTAAAGTTCTCCCTTTTCGGTCTGTACGGCATCTCCAGAAACGTGACGCAAAGTACCATCAACAATCCCATACTCGGTAAACGGAAAAGCTTCTAGCTTGACTTCAACACTCTGTCCGGGCCTAACAAAACCAATATCCTTATTCTGTACTTTAGCTTCGATCTCTAACTTAAAATTCTCCGGAACAAGGATCATAAGAGGCTGAGCTGGAGTGACAACACCACCGACAGTGTGAACATTGAGTTGCTGAACTTTGCCTGAAACCGGCGCAACTATACGCTGCAATGTATCAACCTGGGTAGCTTTTTTAAGTTCTTGAACCAGCGATTGAACCTGAGTAGAGACCTGCGTTCTTCGTTCAAGAAGATCCCTGCGATACTCTGAAAGAGTTTGAACTCTCTGTTCAAGAGCAAGCAACATTGAGGCTTCAGCTTCTTCGTACTTTTGCTGTTCAGTTTTAAAATCCTGTTCAACCTGAATACGCTGGGTCTCTATTTCCAGCCATTCATTTTCAGGGGCGACATCCTGATTATACAGCTGCTTGCGCATCGCAGCCTGTTTCGTAATGATTGGCAGAGTATTTTTTAATTTTTGAACAGTATGTTTGGCTGCCTGCATTTGCGCTTTGATACGCCGAACCTCATTATCGTAAGTCTTAAGCTTGGAAAGTAGAGCCTCAGCTTCCTGCGCTAGATAACGCTTTTCCTGCTCCACTTCATATGGCTCTGTCCCCTTCGGGGCAACTAAACGGGGAAGTCTTCCTAAATTTGGCTTCCAAGCCAGCAAGGCATCAAGCCTAGCCTTTTCCATGCGGGCAGCGTCAAGTTCGGCATCATAACGGTCCACGTCGGCACCACTTGAGGTGGTATCCAACTCAATAAGCAGATCCCCCTTTTTAACCAACTGGCCATCATGAACCAAAATTTTGGAGACCACCCCATGTTCAAGAGGCTGGATAGTCTTTACGCGTCCCGAAGGAATAATTTTTCCCTCAGCAACAGCCACGACATCCGTTTTACCGAGACAGGCCCAAATCACTCCCAGTACGACAAAAAGCACTATACACCAGAGAATGGCCCGACCAATTGGTGAAGGCGGAGTTTCCACAACTTCAAGAGAAGCGGGTAGAAACTCCATCTCATCAGAAGCCATCTTCGGCGTACATGCAGCCTGAATTTTTCCCCATCTACTTTTTATATCTTCCCGAAAAGTTTTTTTCTCATTTTCAGGCGGCATTCCAGAGTCACTGTTTGGTTTCTGCAAAGGGATTTCCTGCATACCTATATTCCCTCCGCCGCACCTTGCGATTGATAATTCCAAAGCTGAGAATAGTATCCACCTGTATCAATTAACTCATCATGCGGTCCAGACTCTACAATCTGTCCCTTGTCCACGACTACAATCCTATTGCAATCTTTAACAGTTGAAAGGCGATGAGCAATTATCAAAACAGTACGGTTCTGGCTGATAGCAGCCATATTTCGCTGAATAATATGTTCGGATTCATAATCCAAAGCTGAAGTGGCTTCATCAAGAATTAAAATACGAGGATTGGTAAGTAAGGCCCGGGCAATGGCTATCCGCTGACGCTGCCCTCCTGAAAGGCCCGTCCCCTGCTCACCAATCATAGTGTCATAACCTTCGGGTAATTCAAGGATAAAATCATGCGCCCCGGCAAGCTGGGCCGCCCGCACCACGGATTCCATGGGCGCACCGGGCTCAGCAAGTGCAATATTATCACGAACAGTGCGGTTAAAAAGCATATTTTCCTGTAAAACCACACCAACCTGACGGCGAAGCCACGCAGTATCAACCAATGTTAAGTCAATTCCATCCACCAAAACTCGTCCTTTTTCAGGTACATAAAGTCTCTGAACAAGGTTGGTTAAAGTGCTTTTCCCTGAACCGGAACGACCGACAATCCCCAAAGTCTCACCAGCCTCTATAGAAAGATCGACATCTTGCAGAATAAACGGGCCGTCCTGCCGATATTTAAAACTGCAGGTCTCAAATTTAACCTCTCCCTTGAGCGAAGGAAGTGTCGATCTATTCGGGTTGTAGCCCGGTTCTGTAGGGTTATTTAAAATATCCCCCAGCCTCTCAAGCGACACTCCTGCCTGTTGAAAGTCCTGCCATACCTTTGAAAGTCTCAGAATCGGGCCACTGACACGTCCGGCCATCATATTGAAGGCAATGAGCTGACCGATACTCAAATCGCCGTCAATAACGCTTCTGGAGCCTATCCAAAGGATAAGTAGAGTCGTAATTTTGCTTAAGAATGTAGTGGCCTGAACCGCAAAGTTACCTAAATTATCGGTACGAAATGCAGACTTTACATATCCAGCCAACAAATCTTCCCAGTGGCGCTGAAATTGCGGCTCTACCGCCATGGATTTTAACGTCTGCACTCCGGTAATCGTTTCGACCAAAAAAGCTTGGGATTCTGCTCCACGCTGGAATTTTTCATCCAGCCTGCGTCGTAAAACGGGAGTGACGAACACTGAAAGCCCAACATAAAAAGGCAAAATCCCAAGCACCAGCAAGGTCAATTTCCAGCTGTAAAAAAACATTACCAAAATAAAAACAAAGGTGAAAAACAGATCAATAACAATCGTTAAAGTAGATCCGGTCAAAAATCGGCGTATACTTTCAAGTTCACGCACCCGCGCAACTGAATCCCCAACCCTCCGGGCATTGAAATAGGCCAACGGCAATGAGACAAGGTGTGAGAATAACTTAGCACCCAGAGTCACATCCACCCTGTAAGTAGTATGCGAAAAAAGCCACGTTCGTAGTCCGCCTAGAACGACCTCGAACGCGAAAATCGCCAAAAGACCAACCGCAAGTACATCAAGGGTTGTCAGCCCCTTATGGACAAGAACCTTATCGATAATAACCTGAAAAAATAGAGGCGTAACCAGCCCAAACAACTGTAAAAAAAACGAAGCAAGCAGAACTTCTCCAAACAGCCGCTTATACTTCAGAAGAGCAGGGATAAACCAGCTGATATTAAACTTACGTATTGCCTCCGGAAGAATTGATCTCTTCGTGATCAGCAGCAACCTCCCGGACCATACGTTGGAAAACTCATCTATTGAAATTTTCTCAGCACCTTTTTTAAAAGGATGCTGCAACAGGACATCGTCTTCTCTGGCTCCCCCAATGATCATCCAGTTACCGTCGTTCATCAGAGCCATAGCCGGAAAAGGAACTTTCAAAAGTTTCGCACAATCCCGCTCAATAACCTTGGCTTTCAATTCAAGAGCCCGTGCGGCCTTGATAAGATCAAGCTGACTCATGGCTGAACCGGCAGGGGCAAACCTGTGCCTGATACCGTCGGGGTCAGCCGCGACACCATGAAAACGGGCTAAAAGAACTAAAGAAACAAGTCCAGTATCTTGAACTTCAGATGGGCCTGCTGAACTATTTTCGCCGCTGTTTTTTTCTTCACTCATATAAACTAATTCTTTTCCCAGCTTGCGGCGATCATACTTTGCGCCCCGTCATGAATTTCAGAAGGCACAGTTAAAATTCCTGCACTACTTGGAGAGTATGAGGACATGGCTTCAACAAGTCCCTGCACTTGACTTTCTACTAAAACAGACCCGTCAGATAATTTAAATTCCGCTAGATGATTATCTTGCGAACTATACCAACCATCCACGCTAAGCTTATCAGCACTGCCAATAACCCCAACTGTCAGATCGGCTCCTGTCTTGAAAAACCACAACTCATCTTGAGTTATGCCTTCGCCGAAAACAGCGGTATTGGATCCGGAATTGTCATAGATCTGGTCAGAACCATCACCTTCGTTAAATAGGTAGGTGTCGTCACCTTCTCCACCATAAAGGCGGTCATCACCTGTTCCGCCATGGAAAGTATCATTGCCGACATCACCGTAAAGCCTGTCATTGCCGCTATCGCCATGAAATTCATCATCACCGGAACCACCGTACAGCCCGTCATCGCCTTCGCCGCCATAAAGCTTATCTGCATCATTACCTCCATAGAGACGGTCTTCACCGATTCCACCGGAAAGGGTGTCATCACCGTTGCCTCCGTTAAGGTAATCGTCGCCGGAATCTCCTACCATAGTGTCATCACCGGAACGACCATAGAGAGCATCTCCGACAGTAAGTCCCCTCATAAAATCATCACCGCCGGAACCGTAAACTACGTTCTGGTCCAGCTCCGCGCCTGTGGTAGTAAGTTTGGCTCTCCCTGCAATGGTCTGGTCACCATCGCTCACATCAAAAGCCAGCTCAACTTCCCCCACGCCGGAAAGCGAAGAGGTAAACGTCCAGAAATTATCCGCATTCCTGAATAGTGATCCCGAACCTGAAGCAATGGTAAGATTTGTAATACTTAAACTATCACCCTCGATGTCACTGACATTTGCAAGCAGGTTGGCGGAAGTAATATATTTAAAAGTGCCGCTGGCTACATTACCAAGATAAGTTTCTGCATTAACAACAGGGGCATCATTCACAGCAGCAACGGTTAGCCCAGCAGTGGCCGGAGCGGTCAGTTTTCCATCACTGACCTCGTAACTTAGGCTGACCGGGCCATTAAAATTTTGGGCAGGAGTATAGGTCCAAGTGCTGTCACCGTTATCTACCAAAGAACCGGAAGACACCGTCAGACTAGCAATACTCAAGCTATCACCGTCAATATCGGAAGCATTGGCAAGAAGATCGGCGGCACTTATCAGGAAAGGAGTATCTTCATCTACACTGCCAAGATCTATCGCACTGCCGAAAGTAGGAGCATCGTTTACTGCTGTGACTATAATCCCGGCACTGGTTGGAGCACTCAAATGACCATCGCTGACTTCGTAGCTCAAACTGACCGGACCGTTAAAATCTTGGGCAGGCTTGAAAATCCAAGTGTTGTCGCCGTTATCCACCAAAGAACCGGAAGAGACGGAAAGGTTTGCGACACTCAGACTGTCACCTTCTACATCAGAAGCATTAACAAGAAGGTCTGCTGCACTTATAATTAAGGAATTATCTTCAGCCACATTGCCGAGATCGATCACAGCACTGGAAACAGGGGCATCGTTCACCGCTGTTACTGCAAGAGCAGCACTGGCCGGGGCACTCAATTGACCATCACTGACTTCATAGCTGAAGCTGACCGGCCCACTATAATCCTTGGCGGGAGTATAAGTCCAAGTGCTGTCACCATTATCTACCAAGGCCCCCGAAGAAACGGAGAGATTCACAACACTCAAGCTATCACCTTCCACATCAGAGGCATTGGCTAGGAGATCAGCTGTACTTATCAGTAAGGGAGTATCCTCAGACATATTGCCGAGATCAACGGCTGCACCGGACAGAGGCGCATCGTTAACCGCTGTCACAGTAAGCCCGGCGCTGGCTGGAGCATTTAAATCACCGTCACTAACATCGTAACTGAGGCTGACTGAGCCGTTAAAATCCTGAGCAGGGGTAAAAGTCCAAGTGTTGTCACCGTTATCCACCAAAGACCCGGAAGAAACGGACAGATTTGCGACACTAAGGCTGTCACCATCTACATCGGTTGCGTTTGCAAGAAGATCAGCGGCACTTATCAGTAGAGAATTGTCTTCAACGACATTGCCAAGATCAACAGTAATCCCAGCAACAGGAGTATCATTCACTGCTGTTACAGTAATTCCAGCACTAGCCGGAGCACTCAGATGACCGTCACTTACATCGTAACTGAGGCTGACAGAACCATTAAAATCTTGGTCTGGAGTATAGGTCCAAGTATTGTCACCGTTATCTACCAAGGCCCCGGAAGAAACAGACAGATTTGTTACACTTAGACTGTCGCCATCAATATCGGAAGCATTGGCAAGAAGATCTACCGCGCTTATCAGTAAAGGTGCATCTTCACCAACACTACCGAGATCGATAGCAGCACCAAAAACAGGGACATCATTCACTGCTGTTACAGTAAACCCGGCACTGGCCGGAGTGCTCAAATTGCCGTCACTTACTTCGTAACTGAGGTTGACTGATCCGTTAAAATCATGGGTGGGAGTAAAAGTCCAAGTATCGTCGCCGTTATCAACCAGCGAACCGGACGAGACACTCAGATTTACAACATCCAGACTGTCGCCGTCTATGTCCGAAGCATTAGCAAGAAGATCTGCTTTGCTGAAGGTCAGCGACTCATCCTCTGCCACATCGGCAAGCATGATAGCGGCTCCTGCAACAGGAGAATCATTAACAGGATCAACCTTCAACTCAGCCGAAGCCGGGGTTAAATAAGTCCCGTCTGACACAGAAAAATCAAACTTAACTGTTCCGTTAAAGTCTGCAGCAAGAGTATAGTCCCAGACACCATTGCCTTTATCTGTCAGGATTCCGCCCCCCTGGACAACAGTCAAATCGACCACAGTCAGAGAATCACCATCAACATCAATTGTTTCAGCCAGTAACCCCGCAGCGGTGATTTCAAGGCTGTTATCCTCCGAGACAGCACCCAGATCAGCAACTGCACCGACTCTTGGAGCGTCATTAACGGCCTGCACAACAAGATCTGCAACAGCTACCTCAGTAAACATTCCATCGGAAACCTGATAAGCCAAACGGATATTTCCAGCCCAGTCTGAAGCAGGACTGAAACGCCAGTTGCCATTCTCTAGCCGGACAATTTCGCCATCACCTTCGGCAACGGTAAGCCCTTCAACCGTCAGCTCATCACCATCTACATCATTCACATGCTGCAGTAGATCGGCCTTAGAAATTTCAAAAGAACCATCTTCTTCAATGCTCCCCAAATCTGCAATATCAAGCACTACCGGAGCATCATTATCAGGGACGATCAACAGAACTCCCGTGGCATGCACAGCGTACTCGCCATCACTAACAGAGACATTCAGATCAACAGAACCGTTCCAGTCTGCATCCGGGGTAAACTTCCATTTACCGCCACCCAAATCTTCCAGCTCTCCCACTTCGGAAGCAAGGGTCAGTGAATCCAAGGCGAGGTCAGGAGAATCCACATCCTTAATTGAACTCCAGATGTCATCAAGAGTAAACTCAATGGAGCTGTTCTCCCTAGCCACCCCAAGACTGAAGGAAGTGGGAACCGGGCCGTTTGCTTCATCCTTGCGCCCGGTAATACCAATTCTGGGGGCATCGTTCACCGGAGTAACAATTGCGCTGGCTGTTGCCGAGACCGGAAGCTCGCCGTCAGAAACGACATAAGAAATATCCGCAGTGCCGTTCCAGTCCAAAGCAGGCCGAAAAGTCCATGTACCGTCACCGTTATCAACAAGTTCACCTACGCTCTCCGGCACACTGATCTCGGAGACAAACAACACTCCGTCTTCTACATCGCTAACCGCAGAAAGCAATTTCTCAGCCGAAACAAGCAGTTCACCATCTTCTGCAATGGTTCCCAGTTCAAGACTACTTCCAGCCACAGGCGCGTCATTAACCGGGGTCACATCCACAAGTGCTGATGTGGAAACAGAGTACTCACCATCACTGACATCGTAGCCAAACTTAGCAGTACCATTCCAGTTTCCAGCTGACTTGAAAGTCCATCCATTTACGCTGTCACCGGAAACAACTCCCTCGCCTTCAAGAAGGACTACATTTGTTACGGTCAATTCAGAGGTCAGGTTATCGATATCGGTAGTATTGGCCAGAAGGTCGGCTGCGCTGAAATTTAAGGTTCCGTCTTCGGCAACATCGCTTAACTGAACGGGATCACCGGCAACAGGCGCGTCATTCACGTTAGAAACATCAAACGAAACCTCAGTAGAAACCGACGCCTCGCCATCTGTTATGTCATAAGTAAACTTGGCTGTTCCGGTAAAATCTTTCGCTGGCTTAAAAGTCCATGTGCCATCGCCGTTATCAACAATTGTTCCAAATTCAGGAGCGACAGCCAAATTCTGCACATTTAGGTGGGAGTTATCAGCAGTATCAATATCAGATGCATTGGCGATCAGCTCCGCACGGGTAATGACGAAATCGACTTCCTCAATCTGTCCGCCCAAGATGACAGGATCACTCACCACTGGAGCGTCGTTAGTAGCCACAACATTCATCTCCGCTGAGTTGGCAACGGAAAATTCGCCGTCAGTGACATCATAGTTGAGAGTCACTTTACCATTAAAATCCTTCGCAGAGACAAAGTTCCATGTGCCGTCACCGTTATCTGAGATGGTGCCAGCGTTATCAGCTACAGTAAGATTTTCAATATTCAGATCAGTTGAATCTATATCGGTAATATTTGAGGTCAACTCTGCTACACTGATGATTCTGAAAGCATCCTCTGCGGCTTCAGCAAGGATGAGGTTATCATTATTCTTTACAGGGGCATCGTTTACAGCATCTACGGTAATCTTAGCAGAGTTGGGGGTGATGATATTGCCCTGTTTTACGTCATAAGTAATATCTAGTTCGCCGTTCCAGTCTTCTGGGGGAGTGAAAGTGTAGGATGTGCTTTCATTAACTAAATAAGTGCTGAATACCATATTTTGGGATGTACTAGCGCCATCAATCATCCAATGAATTATATACGCGTTGTCCTTTTGGATGGCATTATAAATTACTGCGTCTGGATAGGGAGCATCAAAATCAAACGTTTTAACAATTTGTTTTCCTGACTTGTCAAAAAGCCATGCAACTCCTGAATTTTCAGAAGAATTATTTCTTGATGTTGTTATAAAAAGGAAACCATCCGCCACGGCAAAAGTACTACCTGGCCTATAATTTGGCCGATATGTCCGATCAATATAAGAATTACTTTCTATCTCATTTCCGTATTTATCGAAAACACAAGTACGTATAGAACCACTAATGAAATGTTCACCACAAAGAACAAATGCATACTTTTGTTCTGGCAACTCAACAAATTGAATTCTATCAGCAAAAAGGCTACTGCCCCAGATATATTCTTTTTGCGAAATTAATTGTCCCTCAAAATCATAAATAGTATGGCGATATAAAGTGTTATGTTCATCAATATCATCTTTGTTTTTTTCAAGAACTAAATATCCACCATTAAATGGATAAATACCTCTTTGAGGTGCATGGTGCAGTAATTCATAATCAGAATCTGTCCCTATTGCTAGATTAGATATGATTTCGTTACTAGAGTTAATGTAGGCACATTTCCAAACACTTCCTTCATTTTCAGCATAATCTGACCATCGTATAAAACACCTATCGCCAACGCTCATAACATAAGGGGTCATATAGTATCTTCTAATTCGGTCATTGTGAAAATGAGTAGATGTATTGCTCAATATGTTTGTATCTATTTGTAATGGGGGCCCTTGTTGTGCTCCAGTTTGATCAAAGCGCATAAAAATCATTTTCTCATCATTATCGCTTTTTTTGCTAGGGCAACCATACAACACAAACCCACCGTCAAAACATGATGTTCCACCAAACAGATACTCTGTCTCTCCTAGGGTATATATAACCTTGCTAATATGGCCACTCTGGTCATATAAAGCAACTTCTTGCTTATCAACATAAATAAATTTACCGTTTTCAAGGTATACAATTCTCCTACGGCCTCCCCCCCAATAATCTCCTAACCTAAGATTACTATCTATCTCCTTACTAATCTCAAAATCAAATGACTCTATCTTTTTTTCAATACTTACATTTTTACATTCAAAGTTAACATTTTCAACACTTAGTTTTTCACCATTCCCCCCCGCGATATTCCCCAACAGCTCATTTGTGGTAATGGTAAAAGTCCCATCCTCATTCATATGCCCAAAGTCAACACTTCCGGTAACCACGGGTTTATCAACAGGAAGAACATTGAGGGAGGCGCCAGCCTCAACACTGGCTTCACCATCTGAAACATCATATTTAAATGTAACCGGGCCGGGGTTATTTACTGAAGTGGTATACTTCCAGCGATTAGGGCCGACAGCTTCAATTGTACCAGCTCCACTTTCGATTCTTAAATTTGAAATAGACAAATCGCTGTCATCAACATCAGAAACACCTGCAACAAGCTCTGCAAGAGTAATGTATTTCCAGTCTCCTTCGTCGACAGAACCGAAATTGACCTCTTCATTAAACACTGGAGCATCATTGATATTGCTAACTTGAAATGATTTTACGGACTTGGTGCTCTTTTCGCCATCTGAAACATTGTAGCTGACCTCCGCAGTGCCATACCAATCTTTCGCAGACTTAAAAGTCCATGAACCATCTGAGTTATTGACTATTTCACCTTCGCCAGATTCAATAACTACATCACTGACGGATAATTGAAGCCCCTCAGGGTCCGAGGCTCCGGCAAGCAGTTCATCCAACTGAAATGTAACATCCACTTCCTCTTGGGTAGAGTTAAGAGTGAGTCCACTTTCAACAACAGGCGCGTAATTAAAATTTGTTAATTCAAGTGATGCGGAACCAGTTCTGCTGACTGAACCGTCTGAGACGGTAAAACTAAGCTTCAAAGTTTCCTCAACACCCTCTATTGGCCTATATGTCCATGAACCGTCACCGTTACTTTCTAAAACGCCTTGCCCCTCAAGTACCGAAATATCTGTCACAGAGAGAATATCACCATCAACATCGTCAACAAACGCGAGAAGATCTGAACTATAAATTATTTGCTCAGAATTATTAAATCCGGAATCCAGAAATGTAGAACTAAAAATCGGGGCATCATTTACCGCAGCAACCTGCATCACTGCTTCAGTAGAAATAACTGGCCCACCTTCCACCCCAACATCATAAATAAAGCTAACCTCTCCATTCCAGTTTTCAGTAGGCTTGAATGTCCACTGCCCATCACCATCTGTCACAATAGAGCCTATTTCAGAAGGACAAGTTAGATTGAGAACACGGAGATTAGGTGAACGTATAGAGACATTGGCAAGCAACTCTGCTGCCGAAATAGTCAAATTACTATCTTCATCTGTGTTTAGGACAACGCTAGAACTATTCTCCCAGAGAGGAACGGAAAGACTGAACTCTTTGTTAACACTTGCACCGGATTCATCGGTAACAGTGACCTTTAACTGTTGATTGGCTACATCGGTTAACGCGGGAGTTCCACTTAACACAGTACCATCAAATGAAAGCCATGCCGGAAGGGCAGAACCATCTGCACAAGTAACAGAGTATGTGAGCTGATCACCGTCAGCATCCTTACCAATCTCTGCAAGGTTGAGGCTGAATTCTGACTCTGGATTAGCAATAACTTCGGTATCCCAAATATCGGAAACAAGGGTGGGAATAAGATTTGTGCCAGCCGCGCCGAGGATATTTTGTTTTTTAAGGGATGTTGAATCAAAATTCTCAAGAACTATAGATTGACCATTGGACAGTTTGATGACGGTATTATCACCATCCATTGTGGTAGCAGAACGTAATTTACTAAAGTCTGAAATTTCATCAAACGCGCTTAAATCAAGAACATCGCCAGCACTGGGATCAAAGTCTGAGATTGTGGTCACTGCGCCATAGTCACGGGTAATGACAAAGGTATCCTCGCCGCCATTTCCTCGCAGGGAATCATTTCCGCCGCCACTGATCAGGACATTGCTTTCTTCATTACCAACGAGAGTATCACTGTATTTACTACCTTCGACACCTTCAATACTTACAAGCGTATCATTCTCGGCATCGCCGCCTGACATTTCACTTGTGGCAAGGTTAACCGAAACGCCTTCAGCAGAATCTTTATAACTGGCAATATCGACTCCAGCCCTACCATTCAAAACATCTGAGCCGCTGTATCCTATTAGGGTGTCATTGCCAGCACCACCAAAAATCTGGTCATTTTCAGCAGTTCCTCTGAGGGGAACGGCTGTACCATCGCCAAGAATAATTCCATTTACATTGGAAGCAGCAGAACTGTTTTCAGCAGATTGCCAAACAACAACAGTCTGCCCATTATCCAGTGTAACCAAAGAAGGCGTAGCATTCTCGTCTTCTGAATAATCAGCAATTACTTCAATTTCACTAACAGCTTGCCCATTGGCATTAAAAGTCTGCTGCTTGATATTTGTTTCTTTGTAATCTGCCCACGCGATTGTAAAACCACCATCTGCAGTTGCGGCTAGTGACTGTAGGCCATTAAGTTTTGAGGACCCTGAACATCGTCTGATATTAACAAGTTCTTTTACTTCCCCAACACAATCACCCTTACTATCATACCGTTGGGAATAAAAAGCGATGCGGTTATCATAATAAGCATTCCAAACAATCAAAACATCGCCATTAACGAGCTCTACGGCCTGCGGAATTCCTCGCCCATAATTAATTTTATTCTGCTTTTGGTTAACCTGAAACTCTGCCCCGACTTTCTCGCCTTGAGCTGAAAACCTCTGGGCAAAAACATTATATTTCTTACTTTCATTAGCAACATCACGATTATCCCACATAATCATGTATCCGCCGTCTGAAAGACTCAAAATATTCGTATTTACACGATATTGCTCCTGCCCCCCACTAACAATGATATCTTCACCAATCGCTTGGATTCTCGAATCAAATTGCCGCGCATAAACATTATCCGATTTAGAAGCCCCATCCCAATCACTCCAGACGGCAACAAAACCACCATTTTCAAGAGACGTAACAGCAGGCATCTCTTGCCCGACTCTGCCCTCACTGCTGATCAAAAACTCATTACCCTGCGGATTGCCCAAATCATCAAAACGCTGCCCGCAGATATAATTCTTCCCTTCGTATGAATTCCAGACAACCAGATACCCACCGCCTTCCAAGGCGGTGATTGAGGTTTCCAACTGATGCGATGAGGTCTGGCTGTTTACACGTCTTTCCTCGGTCAACTGGTTACCGGCAGCATCGTAAATCTTTGTGTAGACATCCGTATCTTCCCCGTAGCCGCCATAGGCGACTGCAAATCGCCCACCACTGAGGGCAGTAATGGCAGGACGCATCTGATCGGCCATTTCTTTATCTGTGCCGTAAAACTCAGTACGCAGGTTGTCATTGACCTGAAAAACATTCTGCGATGCGCTTTGATTGATAAATCTAACAGGGACATCCAATACGGTTGCTGCACCGCTCGGATCAGTAACCTGAACTTTAAAAACATCATCGCCATGGTAACCATTGTCAGCGGTGTAGGAATAGGTGCCATCCTCATCAACCACAACACTGCCATGCCCGGCATCTTCCAGAACTGAATACTTGAGACTTGAATCGTCATCATCAATATCCGAAGCCTGAAATTGACCGGAAACAGCACTGCCGTCAGTTACGATAATATTGCAGGAAGTAAATGTAGGGGCATCATTAACATTTTCAACATTTATATGGACGGTGGCCGTGACCTCATTTCCGTTGCCATCTTCCACGGCGTAATCAAAGCTGGCGGCCCCGGTGAAATCTTTATCCGCAACAAACTTTACATTGCCGCTGGAATCAACACTGATCTGGCCGTGCTGGGGGTTAAGGAATGAACTGATTGAAACGGTATCTCCCTCAGGGTCGGTAATTCCGGCGATTATGTCGGAAGCACTAACTTCAAGGGTCCCTTCTTCCTGCATATCGTAAGAAAAATCCTGAACCTGAGGGGCAAGATTGACTCCGATATATTTTGTCTGGTCCGCAAACTGTAGAAATTCAGCATTGGAGATGGTGTCTATGCCGTCTGCTCCGGTAACAGTGACCTTGCCATTTACAACATCGGAAATAGTATAGTCGTCCATGTAGCCGGAAAAACGAACAGTATCATTTCCAGCACCGCCATCAATTATATCATCCCCGGCACCGCCGACAATTTCGTCATCAGCAGCATCACCGAAGAGAGTGTCCGCACCTTCGCCGCCAAGCAGGAGGTCAGCACCCGCACCACCGTGCATGGTATCTTCGCCAAGTCCTCCCGAGAACTTGTTGTCTTCAGCGTTACCTGTAAATGAGTCATTATGGTCGGAACCAATGACACTTTCCACATTGGTGATGACGTCACCCTCGGCATCACCGCCGGAGCTTGCTCCGGTTAAATTTACGCTGATACCACTTTCCGATTTTGCATAAGAAACGAGATCATCACCGCGTCCACCATCAAGCCTGTCAGCCCCTTTACCGCCGATTAGCCTGTCATCTCCACGTCCACCGCGAAGATAATTGTCAGAATCGTTACCAACCAGAATATCGTCACCGTCGCCAGTAAAGGCGTTTTCGATAACAACATCATCGCCAATTTTGAGCGTATTTTCTGCAACCCAGCTGGTTGCTCCCGCTTCAAGGTTGATTATTTGATCTGTGGTAACAGCTGCGGCATTGATGGTATCAATCCCTTCAGCATCATTGAGGACACGCCGATTAGCAAACTCATCTCCAGCAAAATTCTTGTACTCATTGGTGTAAACGTAGGTATTATCGGCTGTCGCGGCATCGCCGTAAGCAGTAAGTTTCCAATAATTAAGCCGCCCGGTGTCACCTGTGCGATGATCCTTAACTGTTAGAGTCCAGTCACCTTCACTGATTTCACCCCAATTATGGGTGGTCATGAAGGTCCAGTTTATGTTGTTTTCATCAGCCCCTGTATCATTGGGATCATCAGGGTTCTTTTCAATACGGTTGAGCAGGACGCTCTGGGTGCCATCTGGAGAAGTTAAAATAAGTTCAAGGTCGCCGATATGGGTATGGGAAATATTAACGTGGACTTCTACGGTCTGAACATCAATACCCGCATTAAAGTGGATGGAATCTGAAATTCCGGCAGAATCGCCGTCAGTGATAGATTTATAACAGGTCCGAGTGCCGCTCACCGAGACTTCATTTGCTGAAGTTCCAGCACCTATGGAATCGTGTGTACTGGTTTCTGTCCAGACTTCAGCAAGACGCACCGCTGCGAGAGCATCTACGAGTCCGTATCCATCGTCATGGCTGACATGGAGACCGCCGCCATTCCAGTTATTAGCACCATTTGTTGCCCAGCTTTCGCTAGTAGGGTCATTCTGAACTGCGGAATATGCAAAAATTTCTTGAACATCACGCCATCCAAGTTGAGGATTGGCTTCAAGGATGAGTGCTGCAACTCCAGCTACAACAGCTGAGGAACCGCATGTCCCACCAAAAAAGCGGTAATCATCAAGCGTTGTTTCTGTAAAATTTGTTACATTAGTGGTGATTATTTCATCGCCGGGAGCTGTGATTAGTAAAGACGCCCCTGGATTGCTCCAGTGCATATGTTTGAAGTCTTTACCAATAGCAGCAACGCTTATGTGCCTTCTAGAGTTACTCTTGGTTGTATAGTTGGAGTCAACAAAATATTTACGATCATTCCCACCGGGACTAACGAAGACTGTGCCAAGTCCATTTCTGCCCGCTCGCAATGCGTTCTCCTGATCATTGATAAAAATGTCATCTTTTCCTAGAGGAGAAAAAAGATTGCCTTTTGTATAAACTTTGGCTCTTGCAATTTCTGCGGGAGTCATTTTGCCGTAATACATTTTAGTCGCAAAACGAATTGCAACATCAAATTGACTTTGTCCCTTTAAATCTAGTCCATCTACATATTCTTGAATCGTATTAGTTATAGATGCATTATATGCGATTCCTAATACGCCTTTTCCATCGTTGGCTGCAGCGATAATTCCAGTTGTTCCAGTTCCGTGACTATTTGAAGGATCTCGGTCTCTAACAAAACCATCTCTAGCGCCTGTTCTGTAATTATAATCCTTACTTTTGTCGTAGTTAGGTGCAATATCCGTATGAGTGTAGTCAACTCCGGTATTTTCATTGTTCCCGATAAAAACACCAGCACCAGTATAGTCCTTCCATACTTCCGGGATATTCATGGCCTCGAAATGCCATTGGTGTTCAAAGAACTCCCCTTTATTATCGGCCTCAATATCAATTGTTACTTTTGCGGAATCTTTCCCGCCGTGGCCGTCATCCACTTTATATTCGAAACTTGCTTCGCCGGAAAAGCCTTCATCTGGGGTAAAAATTACGGAATCATTAAAACCTAAACGAACGCTACCGCCAATGGTTTTACCCACGGAAGCTATGGAAAGAATATCAAAATCTTTATCTGAATCGTTTTTAAGCAGATCGTACTTTGTAAATACTATATCTTGATTTTCTTTACCCTTACCGGAATCACCCTTGGCGATGGGGGCGTTATTGCTTGCGCTTAAATGTACTGTTTTGTCTTTGAAAATTATTCTCTCAACACTCACAAGGGTATCTTCACCTTCTCCATACCCTTCGGGATAATTGTGCTTTACTGTTACTGAACCATCTGTATTTTCTAAAACGGTATACTCGCTGCTGTCCCCAGCAAACAGCGCAGAATCGTCACCATCACCGCCATCAAAATAGTCATTGCCACCGCCACCGCGAAAATAGTCATCCTTATTACTACCGATTAGACAGTCGTCCCCGCCGCCTGCCGTAACCACTACCGCTGAATTGCCAGCAGTAAAACTATCATTCCCAGCACCGGACTCAACTATCTCAAAACTTGTAGCACCCAAATCAATAGTAAAATCATCATCACTCTCAACGATAAGCTCATCGACGCCACTTCCGCCATGGAAATATGCATCCTCGGAATCAATGGTAATATTATCATTGCCAGCACCGCCGGAAAGAGAGTCACTACCTGTCCCGCCAGAAATAGTGTCGTCTCCTGCCCCTCCAGACAAAATATCATTTCCTGCTTTACCTAACAGAAGAGCAGACTTCTTTCCTGCTAAAGAAATCTCATCATTACCAACGCCACCGTAGATATTCTGTACTTCTTTTAAATCCTGATCAAAATTATGTGCAGTTCCTGAAACGACTGCAATTTTCTCTCCTCTGTTATCGAGATATATTTTGGCATCACCGACTTGCTCAACCAATTCATATTTAGAATAATAAGAACTTAATCCAACATCAGCCACCTCATGAATCTCACCATTTATTATAGCGTGAGTTACACCAAGCACGACATTACCATTAACAAAATAACTCTCATCATCCCGGTTCAACTTGATGGATTCAATACCAAGAGAGCTTAAACTGAAAAGTTCGCCCTCATCTGAAACTGCATCCTGATCTAAATCACGCCAAACTTGAACCTCATCATACTTAACGTCATTAGTATCAAATTGGCCGTCATGGTTTGAATCAAACATAGCAAGAGCAGCAACGCCCGAATCTGCATTGTTAAACATGATATCTGAAAACATCTCGGTGCGATCCGAGATAAACCCATCAGAATTACGATCCCAGACCAAAATGCCATCATCTGGAGCAACCCACCCAACTCGTTGCAGGCTCCCATCTCCCTGCATATCAAACAAAACTGTGGATTGATCTATTCCAATCAGTTCAATACCATCACCATCAAAATCAATTGTTAATGGATCTCCATCTGGACCGGGGAGCAGGGACCCAAAACAGCCGCTCTCAAACATTTCCTCCTGCTCATTGAATATTGTCGTTACATTCTCAACAAACTCTGAAAAACCTTTGTCTAGTTCATCAAAAGCAATCTCAACGTATTCTTTAACTTTGTTACCAAGCTCTCCGAAAGTATAAGCTGCAACCATTCCTGCGCCGGGCCCTCCAAGCTCAGTTGCTGCTGCAACTACTGGGGTCCCTGCACAATAAAAACCAAGGCTTACCAATGCCTGGCAGCCATCTTTTGTTGCTCCGATCACAGATCCCTTTTTCACATTCTCAACTAATTCTTTCAATTCAGTGGCAAAGTCGCAGGCAGTCGTAAAACTATTCATAACCTTGCCAAATTGTTTCAACACTTTATCTTCAGTTGCTGCGGTAAATGCTAAAGTCGCTTTATATACCTCGCTATCTTTACCCAAAATATTATTAATATCCTTCCCATACTTATCTGCCATATTGATCAAAGTGGAAGGATTCGCATTATTAACTACTTTTGTATCAAAACTAAATTCATTTGTTGTAACATTAAAAGACACAGGATTGGGAACTGCACTATTTCTAATATCGTCAACATATCCAAATTGAACCTTTGATGTGATCGTGCTATTTTCCCCAAATACCATATCTGCATAAGCTTCACTCGGCGTTAATACCCCTACAAAACTATCGCTAATACTGTCTAAAAATTCTAATGCCCCATCTGCATACGCCATTGCATCATTTACAGCTTCACTGACATCCTCCACAGATCTTTCCAAAAACTGTCCTATTTGCTCAGCTGGAGATGAACTTTGGCTTGACTTAATAGACATTTAACCCACCTTACTAATTATAATAAATTGTAGAAGCCAACAGAAAACGTTATTTCTCAATAGCTATAAGAAAAACAACCGTACTACAGATAAGAAAAGCCATCACAACAGTAATCGATTCCTTTAAATGAGTTAAACCTAGCACATGACCATCAAAATAAGACATAGACAGTTCAAAAAGAAACGAAATCCCACAAAATAGCACAAAAACATAAATAAACAAAAATGAGATCAAATATTTACCACTTGCATTCCCAATAAGTCTGAAAGAATATACATAAAAAAAGCGCCTAAAGAGACAAACTGAGAATATAAATAGCAAAACAAAAACACCAAACAACGACTTTAAAATCAAACTAGTTACCGAATATGAGAAATAGCCCATGATGGATCCCAGCAAAATTGGTATAAACAACAATGACAATGTAGCGAACTGCCACAAAAATGGATTATTTCTAATTAAACTTGATTTGTTCAAAGCTATAACAACTTTCTCAGGGCTCTTGTCTGCTGAGAATCCCGTATAAAAACCAATCCCGACAACTCCCAAAATCTCTATTATTGATTGCGAATCAAATTTATCCCATGAATTAACACCATACCTTGTAAGCTTAATCCATAGCTGATAATATAAGGCAACTAGTGTACACGCGAATATCCCGCGAAATCGTATTACAAACCGACAAACCGGATTACTCTTAATCACTTGCATCTTCATCACCCCTTACCTACCACTCAACAACTGCAGCCCCAGCCCCATCAGGAGCAACCTGACGACTCTTAACAGTCTTCCCTTCAAAAACAGTCCGCTTCAAATCTTTCATCACCTCTTCAGCCCCACCAAACGGCGCAACCAAATCAACAAGCCAGATATTATCGCCATTATTCCATTCATCCGGGCGAAGTTTCACATGCCCGGCCTTGAGCCTTGCCTCAGTCTCTTCATTGACAGATGCCCAACAAACATAAGCGAAGGGCATTCCGTCTTTGCGAAAAATCCTGAACTGACGCAAACGAACCGGAGGAACAACCAACCATTTCATATCGGAAAGGAAAAAATATTCATGGACGGGACTATCCATCATAAGAGCAGTAACAACACCAAGAACAGATGAAAGGTCGGGCTGGACTTGAGCCTGCGATTCACTAGCTTCAGCATTTACATCAGGAGAAACATTATCACTCGAATCAACTGTATTCTTATTATTCTCTTCAGACACATTATACTCCTATTTTTATCAGCAAGAATTGAACTTGTATTTCATGATGGCAGGGTTAATTTTCAATTATGCCTATCTATGCATATTTGAATCAACTTGATTAACAGACTTTATCAAAAACGAGACTCGTATTATAACAATGCTCACTCAAATGCAATGCTTCAGAAAATATATCTTAAGATTAATAAACAAACGGTACTGCTAAAAACAAACCCGCCAGCTTTGCGTGCAAAACTGGCGGGTTAAATTTCTGATCGAGAGGCATCACATAAGAATGACTGTATATCGAATTTAAATATTAGACGATTAGACTGCTACTTATTACATTTACGACACGTATTCAGGCGGTTAAATTCCCAAACCATATCTGCAAACCATTTTGGAGGATGTCGAAAATCTCTTAAAAACAAATTATAGCGAACAGCCTTTGCTTTCCAGGCAGACTTCAACCTTCTCTTAGGAAAAACCAGTAACCACAATCCCAATGAGACAATATAATAGCGCAGGTCAATCCTCAACTCTTCGATCGATCCACCTTTGCTGAGTTCAAATACTTTGGGGACAATTCCTATTTTGGAACAAAGATACTCATGAAGCTGATTCTTATTGGAAGTTGAGACAATTATCTTACAAAGCTGATGTAACACCTCAAAATACGACAAATTAAATTTCTTCCGACACCCCATATGAAAATCATTCAGCAACGCCGAATATAAGCCGTAAACTCTCTGATCATAAATAATCGGCTTCTCTGGAGGGACATCGCGCAAGTCGGCTTCGCATTTGGCACATTGGTATATTTCTCGGGCCTGATCAATATCCCGATTAAAATCACGTCGGTGAAAAACGATCGAAGCCCCGCATTCAGGACATGAATCGCGCAGCATTGTCCCATGCTTGGGACAAAAAGCATAAAAAGCAATGCGCCACGCGCGCCTGTAGTACGGCTTCTCGTCTTCCATAAGACACTGAGGGCAGTATTGAACCCCATAACCAATCCGATCTGCGCTTTTACTTTTTACAGGAAGAATCCAATGAGTCTGACCGCTAATGCGCATATGCCGAAGGACCCACCCTACATATCCATGGAGAGTCGTCTCGCGCACCCTTGAAACAGGTGTTCCCGTTACTTCAGCTATCTTATTTATAACAATATCTGGCCCATGCCGCCCTATATCCCTAATCCATGGAGAATAGTTAAAGCCAAACAACATTCGGGACATAGTATGAAGTTTTACTGCATTAGCCTCGGCAATGCGTACAAGCCATGATGACAGGAGTTCATCTTGCAAAGGTTTAGGGTGTGCAGGAAGATATTTTCCCTGAAAGCATGTAATTATCCCCCAAATTCTGATCGATAACGCCTTTGACTTGGAGAAATCCAATTTATTTTTCCAAGAATATCAACATCAATTCTTTCATGTCCTGACTTAATTGCAAAAACAGATGCATCTGCAAGAATCCTGGCAATTTCTCCGATATACCCTTCGCTCATTGACAATATCTTTGTTGACAATCCACGCTCATCCAAACCAGATGGTTGCGCCAAAGGCAAAATCCTTTCAAAACTCAAAAGCAATCTTATATAGTTAGCATTTAATCTCCACCTCGGCAAAAAAGCAGCGTCAAACCTGTTAGACAGCTGCAAATCAGTCTGAATGGCTCGATCGGCTTCTCTAGTGCCCACACCAACAATAGGTATCTTAAGTTCATTACCAAGACCCTTTATAACATTCAAAAACGCCCTTTGCTTTTTCATACTTCCAGCTAGAATTTGCTGAATTTCATCAATAATTAATAATTTTACTCCGACAGCCTTAAGTAACTTCACAGCTTGAAACGCTTTTTTGGATGCCCTATCTTGTGGCCTAAACGGAGCATTAATGTTCTCCAAAATATTATCATAGAAACGGCCTTCCTCCGGTGTTGGTGGAGCTTGGATATACAACACAGGAATAATTGCCGCCTCTCCATCAGGATTGTCATCACGCGGGTGTGCCTTACAAAATCTATTCACAAGCATCGTCTTACCGTTATTGGTATCACCAGTTATCAACAAATTCGGCATGCGATGCGACTTCGGATATTCAACAAGTTCTTCCAAACGTGCCAAGATTTTACTTGCCACTGGGTAACCTATCCAAACTGGAGTCTGAATTTTCGCAATCCTTTCTTGCTCTGACAATGCCATCAGGCTTACAGCAGACTCGCATAAATGCGGAAATTGAGAAGTCATTACAGATCATCCATGAATTCAATTTCATCAAAAGGTTTTAAATCATCAAACTCCAAATTATCATTCTGGATTTCTTCATTCAAACCAACCTTCGCAGATTTATTAATAATTTTATTCGTAGCACCAAGCCCTGAAATCCTCTTTTGCCTTTTTAATCTTGCTGCTTTGGTTTGCTTCACTGCATTTTCCTCGATCTTATCCATTCGATCATATGCTTCAAAAATCTTCCGCTCATCAACATCCTTTTGACCTGCCTCCTCTAAATCTTTCTTTATTTTACGAAATTCCCATATACTGATAGGGGGATGAGAGGTATCCCGATACGGAATAGGGTAATAAGTCTCCAATTCAGGATCAAAAAACCAAATCTGACTAACATCTCGCGGGTCCCGTCTAAATATAAATTTACGAGTTAATTTAGAACGATCCGAGTATGAGCAATTAATCCATCTGCGAAGGACATCACTCCAATATTTAATTTTATCTATTGATACCCCATCTCTTTGAACTGACCTTTTAATCATAGGCATAAAATCCAGAAGCAAAGCTTCTTCATCTGCAATCTTTGGATAAAGACCAACCCCTGGATGACGATCATCACCAAATATCCCCTGTCTATATTTATTATATGGAGTCATATTTAACGATGAATGCACCTCCTCATGATAAATTTGTGTAATATAAATAGTAAGCCATTTTTCAAAATCTGAAAGGGTGAATGAAGCTTTTTTCTCGGACTGGTACCGCCCTCTTTGCTGTACATTGGAAAAAGTTGTTCCAGGAAGGTTATGTATTTTTTTCGCAAAATTACCCAATAACCTCTCGATATGAGGACCAAACTGTGGTCGCCCAACAGGACGCCATTCGATATTAATTCCATATTGAGCACATGCATTTTCAAATGAGATGCTTCTAAATTCTTTTGCATTATCAACATGAATAGTTTTTGGAATTCCGTAGCATGGCCACTTTACATCTATCCCCATTTCAGCCAGCCACTTATCCTTCAATGCAATTGACCTATAAATACTAAGCCCTGTTCCAACATATCCCGGTCTATCGAAAGAGAGATAAAAACCAACAACCATTCGGCTGTATACGTCCATCGCAAGAGTGATCCATGGACGCCCGATAGCCTGACGATGGATGTCGTCGACAAGGATTAAATCAATTTGAGTATGGTCGATTTCAACAACAGCTAAAGGAAAATCTGCACCAGGAAAACTACCCTTTATTTCCCCATAGCTATCATTAGCCTCTTTATCTCCATGACGACGCTTGGTTTTAATATAGGGTGAAATTTCTTTAATCCTATTACGCACTGTATTTATATGCGGTGCCTTTAAACCCTCTTCATAACATTTCTTTTTTATCTTTTTATAAACTTCAGAAACAGATTTCTTTTGGGGGCTTAAATATTCTGTCTCAATAGTACTCTGAACAAGACTCTCAATCTCCTCTGAAAATTTCTTTTTCCCTTTATCGTTCCGATTTCTAGGTACCAGTGATGTCAACTTCCCTGATTGTTCATACCAATGCAGCCAATTATAAAGAGTGCTTGGGTGAATTTGTAATTCTTTCCCTCGTGCTTCAACGACATCCCGAGTTCTTCCCTTAAGATCAACCAAAGGTTCTATTGCTTTATATCGCTCCGTCGCCAACGTCATTCTTTCCTCTGATACGGCATCAATTGCAGGGGAGTCGTCTAAAACGACCTGAAACGGCTCAATGGCAACAATATTAGTCGCTGTTATTTCGCCAGAACTGAGAACCTTAACTAACGCAATATCAAAGTCAGACATCTCAATAAATGCACATTCTTTTCCATCCACATATACTCGATCCCCCCGCGTAAAACGGTATGTTGCAGGAGGTCCTATTTTTTTAGAAACCATATTTCCGACCTCATAGTCAGCGGTAAAGATAAATCACACCCTATTTGAAATGTCCCAACCATATACCATAAAGTAGGCAACAATTCTGCTTGATCCCACTCATCTTCATAAATGCTCTTCAGAAGATCAGCAGGAGTACTTGAATGAAGCTTCTTTAGCGAACCAAGGAGAATATCTCCATGGGTAGAGTCGTAAGTATTCTGACATTTAAACCTTATCAAAAACTTCACATTCTTCAAAAGGCCAGTTCTGATTTCTTTCTCACTAACAATTTTAAAGCGCCACCTTCTGCTTTTAGCAAAAGATAGCGCTTTCATAAATTTGGGCTTCAACTTATCCCAGTTCTTCTTCAGATCACTACGATACTTGACTTCAAAAATTGTTGGCTTTAACTCAACCCCGTCAGCATAGAATACCAAAACATCTGGGGTATACTTACGAAGCTTTCCTTTTGAATCGATCCAATTTATCTCGACTGGCTGGACCTCGAACCTCAATACCTCCGGCGAAAATTCAAGAAGTGACAAGAAGTCCCTTTCCAAGGTAGACTCAAATCCAGCAGGACCGTCTGACTTGGTATTAACAAGTTTACCAGTCACATTGCGATAATTCTTTGGAATTTTTCTTACAGGCATTTGCAACCTAGTCGTGATTATCGTTGTATATCTTATTTACAAAATACGCTTAGATCACACCAGTCGTCAAGAGCGTTGTAGAAACTAGACAAATCCTAGACTTCTAGTCGCGATTAGCGATGTAAATCACATAGGCCAATCTTTTAAAAAACTTACTCATTACGGAACTTTCGTTACGGAAGTTCCGTAATTCTATTTTAAACATAGAATATCACACAAACAATCTCAAAAATAATACAATCTATTCTTTCACGGCCACATTTTTTCAAACGAAACTCTGCCCCTACAGCCACGCAATAAAATTTACTCATCAATGCATGGGAGTTATAGTCTCCATTTCCGGTATTATAAATATCCGCAAATTCGAAACAAATGTTGTAATTTTCTTTACAAGAAAAACAAAAAAGCGATATTTATTACTTAAAAATTGAATCTCAAAAATAAATACAACATCAAGGTACAATATGAGCCCGAAAATTCTCTTTGTCGACCATGATAAGAATATTTTGGACAGCTTCAGGGCCATGATGCACGGCCTGCGCAAAGAATGGAAAAGCCGCTTTGCCGCAACCGGGCAAGACACGTTGGAAATGATCGGCAAAAACGAATTTGACGTTGTCATTACCGATATGAAACTGCCCGACATGGACGGCTGTGAGCTACTTAACAAAATCGCTAAAATACAACCGGACACTATCCGCATAATGCTATCCGGGCATTCGGATATGCCGTCGTTGCTGAAATCCGCAAAACATACCCATCAATTCCTGAGCAAGCCATGCAGCACCGATCTGTTGATCAATACCATCCGCAGAATGATGGAACTGCGCCCAATTCTGGAAGATCGCGAAGTCAGGAAAATAGTAACCGGGCTTGATGCACTGCCAGCACTGCCGGACTTATACATTGAAATAACCCGCGAACTCAACAAACCAGAGCCAAGCCTGCAAAAGATAGGCGAACTTGCCAAGAAAGACCCCGGCATATCAACTACTCTGCTAAAAGTGGTCAACTCGTCCTTTTTCGGCTTCTATGGTTCTGTCTCCTGCCCTTCCCGGGCGGCGGTACTACTGGGGACTGACGTCCTCAAAGGACTGATTCTCGGGGTCCACTTCCTTCAGGAACTGGATACTGATATCCTCGGCCCATACTCCATAGAAAAACTTTGGGAACACTGCCTGCAAACCGGTTACCTCGCCAAGGGAGTCTGTGCATTTATGGATGCGGACGAAAAAACCGTAACCGACTGTTTCGTGGCTGGACTGCTTCACGATATCGGCAAATTCGTCTTCATAACCGAGATGAACAAGGAATATCAGGAAGTACTGAAAAACGTTCGGGAATTCGGCGGTCCGGTGATTAATGTTGAAAAAAAGATTCTTGGGGTAAGCCATGCGGAAGTGGGAGCTTACCTGCTGGGGCTATGGGGATTCAATGAGGAGATAGTAAAAATGGTCTACTTTCATCATTCACTCGAAAATTGCGATAACGTATTTACCCCCACGCACGCAATTCATGCAGCCGATGTACTGCAACACGAGCTTATCCCCCATACTTCCGGCTATATATTTACTGAATTTAATGATAACAAGCTTGCAGCAGCAGGTCTTTTGAAACACATTAATGACTGGCGTGCGGAGTGCAACAACTTGCTGGAGAACAAGCATGAAGAAGAAAAGTAAGGTCCTCTTTGTAGATGACGAACAGAATATACTCGACACATACAGAGCCCTACTGCGCAAACGGTTCAAAGTAGAGACAGCTCTCGGCCCAGAAGAAGGGCTAGAAAAAGTTAAAACATCAGGACCATATGCTATTGTTGTTTCAGACCTGAAGATGCCAAAAATGGACGGGATCACATTTCTCAGCAAGGTTAAACAACTTTCACCGGATACTGTCCGGGTCATGCTCACAGGACATGCCGACCTTGAAGCGGCTATCTCCGCAGTTAACGAGGGCTCGGTTTTTCGTTTCCTGACCAAGCCGAGTGCTATTGAAGAAATGATCCGTACCCTTGAAGCTGCCATGAGGCAATATTCCCTTGTCGTGGCCGAGCGGGAGCTGCTGCGCGGCACATTACGGGGAAGTGTCAAAGTCCTCACCGACATTCTTGCTCTGGTCAATCCAGAGGCTTTCGGGCGCAGTGAAAGAGTCCGCCGCCTTGCCGGATATGTGGGCCAAAACCTGAATCTGAAACAAACCCTTTATCTAGACCTCGCCGCCATGCTTGGACAGTTAGGCTGCGTGACAATACCTGATACGTTACTTCTAAAAGTTTTTACCGGGGAAACTCTCACAGCTGAAGAACAACAAATTTACGGAATGCACACCTCAGTAACAGCAGGTATACTATCCCAGATTCCGCGTATGGAAACAGTTTCTGAAATCATTCAACACCAGAATGATAGACTGGACGAAAATCCCACCATGCCAGTGGAGTCACGTGTACTAAAAGCATGTCTGGACTACGACTCCCTGATTCAGCAAAAAATAGACAAGATGGATGCAATCAGCATCCTGCGCGGCATGAACGGCATATATGACATCAAAGTTCTTGATGTCCTAGAAAAAGGAACTGCCGGGGAGGATGGATACGTACGCCGAGAAATTGAACTTGAGGAACTCAAACAAGGCATGATTCTGGATGAAGGACTTTGGAGTGAAGACGAAGTTCACCTTGTTGCCGAGGGCACAGAAATGACGGAAACCGCAATCATCCGTATTAACAATTTCAGAAGGGCCAAAAAACTTCCCCCCAGAATACGGGTGCTTGTCCCACTCAAATATATCAACTAACCGACAAAGCGTAACTGTCCCAAAATTCAAGCCTGTAGGCGGAGAAAGAAATGTGCGTTAAAAGAAAAACATCTCTATTCATTGCATCCATGTCCCTGCTTACAATAATCATATTTGCAGGATCAGTCTTCGCCTCGGACCTTGAACAGATAAAAGAGAGAGGAGTCCTGCGGCATCTGGGAATCCCCTACGCAAATTTTGTAACCGGACATGAAACCGGATTGGATGTGGAAGTAATCAAACTCTTCGCCGCACATCTAGGTGTCAGATATGAATTTGTGAAAACCGATTGGTCTACCATTTTTGGGGACCTGACCGGAACAATGGTCAAACCCAAAGGAGACGATGTTGAGTTTCTGGAAAAAACTCCCATCAAGGGTGATATTATTTCCAATGGGCTGACCAGACTGAAGTGGCGCGAAAAAATCATCAACTATTCAAAGCCAACATTTCCAACCCAGGTCTGGTGTGTTGCCAGAGAAGACTCCCCTTTGCGCCCCATCAACCCCAGCGGCGACATTGATCAGGATATCCGGACGGTCAAAATCATGCTCAAAGACAAAAAAGTCATGGGCAAGCAGGGGACCTGCCTTGCCCCGGAACTTTATGGTATTGACTCCAGAATCGCCACAATCATTAATTTTACGGGCAGCCTCAACGACATAGCTCCAGCCATTATCAAAGGAGAAGCGGATGTTGCCCTGCTTGATGTTCCTGATTCGCTGGTAGCGTTGAACAAGTGGCCCGGAAGAATAAAAGTTCTCGGCCCGATCTCTCCGCGGCAGATCATGGGATCAGGATTCCGCAAAGATTCACCGCAACTTCTCAAAGCCTTTAATGAATTTTATGCAGAGTTGAAAAAAAGCGGAAAGTACAACAAGCTGATAATTAAATACTATCCTGCTGTGTTCAGTTACTATAAGGATTTTTTCAAAAATTAATCATGTTCCGATTAAAGGAGCCCCATTTGTTCAAAAGCAATAAAGCGATCCCGGCAGCACTCGCTCTGATAGCGATTTTCGTCATATCCATAATCTGGACTAATTATAGTTCTCAGGTGGATTTGCGTAAAGCATCGTTGCAGCAATTCAGCGAGTACTCAGGACGGGAGGCCGACTCATTCAGTCATTTCTTTTCTGAAAGACGAAATGACCTTATCGACCTCTCAACCAGCAGGGCACTTTTAAGCTATTTTGATAACAAAGCTCTGGGCATGGCCCCGGAATACGGCCTGCACGCCAGCCTCGTCCAGATTTCCGAACTGCTAACCCGGATCATCAAGATAAAACAGATTAACGCGGTCCCCACTTACACAAAAATCATCTTTGTTGACGAGACTGGAAAGATACTCGCGGACAACGATCACGCCCGGACATTAAATGCAAAATGCAAAGTAAACATTCCTACGGATCTTGATCCGGAAAAGGTCCGAATTGTTTTAAAAAAAAGAGAAGATAAAACCAGCTTCATACTCATGCTCCCGTACATATTCAGAGGAGAAAAAGTAGGAACTCTTCTGGCATGGCTTAATACAAAAACAATCCTTCCTTTCAGATCCGGATCTCAAACCAACTCAGAGCTGCACAGCTTGAATTATTTGCTTTACGACAAAACCATATACTCCCCGCTGAAGAGTATTCCAAAACAACTGGCAGAGAAAATATCTGACGATTGGGAACTTCAAACAGGCAAGGTAAATGAACTTGTCCTTGACCTTGAGGGACAGGGGGCCCCTTCAAAAAGCCTTGTTGTCCGTTCTGCAATTAAAGGAACCACGATCTCATTACTGAGCATTATTCCCGAAGAAAAACTTATCGGCTCAATTTCCCCACAAAGCCTGCTCATGTACACGCTTCTTCTGGCATTATTCCTTTTAGGCGGTGGTGTGTTCATCATAAAAATTAATGCTCACAACCTTGTCCTCAATACACGGGTGGAAGAAGCAGCAAAACAAGCAAAAAAAATTGAAACTAAAAACAAGCAATTAATAAACGAAATTGAAGCCCGCGGTCACGCAGAAAAAGCCCTTCGCCAAATCAACGACGAACTTGAAAACCGTGTTCAGAAACGGACAGAAGACCTGACCCGAGAGGTTCTTGAAAGACACGAAGCAGAAGAAGCCATGAGGCTTATATTTAATAACACTCATGACTCAATTTTTATCCACGATATTGACGGAAAAATTCTGGATGTAAACGACACCATGCTAAAGACTTATCAAGTGGACATGGAAACAACTCTTCAAATGTCAATCAAAAATGATTTTTCCGCTCCAAGTATGGATCTGGATATACTGGATAAAAAATGGCAGCAAGTTGTGAACGGAGAAGAGGTGGTATTTGAATGGACAGCCAGAAGGCCCGGAAACGGATTCTTATTTGAAGTTGAAGTGGCTTTGAACCGTATTGAGCTGGACGGTAAACAGGTTATTCTAGCAAACGTACATGATATTTCAGAACAGAAAAAAATTTTAATCCAACAGGCCGAACATCAAGAATTTCTTGGGACCATATTCGAAGGCATCGGTGCGGCTGTATTCGTATTCGATCCCACCAAAGGGATTATGGTCGATTGCAACAGTATGGGAGAAAAACTGCTGGATATGAGCCGCAGTGCCATACTCAACGCCGCCTGCCAAACCGAAATCACATTCACATCAGATACCAAAAAAGACCTGCTTTGCCCCAACTGGCATGAACAAGGCTCCTACGAAGAAGGATTTTTATCAATACAAAACTCTGCCCCGCTGCCTGTTTCCCGTCACCTTTTTGAAATCCACATAGGCGGCATGACCCACCTCGTGCAGGTTGTTTTCAACATAGCTGACCGCAAGCACCTTGAAAGAAAACTGAACATCGCACAGAAGCTCGAATCCGTAGGGTTGCTGGCCTCCGGGATTGCGCATGAAATCAACACCCCTATCCAGTATATAGGTGACAGCATCCGTTTTGTAAGAGAAGCATACAGCGACTTAAATGAACTGGTCGAACTTTATGAACAGTATATTAAGGCAGAATCCTCCGAATCGCGTGCAAGCCTCCTTGATGAAATCGAAAAACACAAAGATGACATTGATCTGGAATTTATCAGCACCGAATCCATCAAAGCCTGCGACCGGGCTCTTGAAGGGGTTGAACGAGTAGCTACAATTGTCCTGGCCATGAAAAACTTTTCCCATTCCGGGGAAGAAAAAAGCAAAGCCGTGGACATCAACAAGGCCATTCAGAATACCATTGAGGTCTCCCGCAATGAATGGAAATATGCTGCAAAGCTTGAGACATCCCTCGAACCGGACCTGCCTCCGGTTAAATGCCTGCCCGGAGCCATCAATCAGGTACTGCTGAACGTGATTGTAAATGCAGCCCATGCCATCGCTGAGAAGAAACATGAGGATGAAAAGGGGACTATCTCTGTTACCACAAAATTTGAACCACCCTTTGCAATAATCATCATCAAAGACACGGGCTGCGGAATTTCAAAAGAGAATATGCACAAAATCTTTGATCCGTTCTTCACCACCAAGGAAGTGGGCAAGGGGACAGGGCAAGGACTGGCCATTGTCCATGATATCATCGTTGAAAAACATTGCGGGACCATCGACATTAAATCCGAAAAAGGTGAAGGCACAACTTTCATAATCAAATTGCCGATTGAAGGCGGTGGGGAAATGGACTCGTAATTATTTAACAGCCCCACGTCGGCATTACAAATAATTATTTTTTTGTAAGCCCAAAACAAAACCTCCCTCGGAGCAAGTCCAAGGGAGGCGATCAATCAGGATATGTCCGGTAAAAATCTGCTACTTCGTAGTGCGGAAGGTCAAGGAGAATGCGTACCAGACATAACGAGTATCATCGAGAGCCTTTGCGTACTTACCGATAATGATTTGACGTCCGGCAGGACCGATCTTCACATTGATGGGCTTGGAATTCTTGAGATTCATCAGTTCGGGATGCTCAGAGGTACGATCAGAGGTAGTGGAAATGCGAGCACCTGCTGCGGGCATGGGCTTTCCTTCATAGTACATCATGACCGGAAGAATATCGCCTTCTTTGAGTTTGGAAGGATCTTTAAGGGGAACAATTTCCGCACGCTGCCCAACTGGTTTGCTCATGCTAGGCTGCCATTTGAGAATAGTCTTGGAAAGTTTGTATGAACGTCCTTCCTCAACAACCTTACCGCAAACCTGTCTAGGACGTTCAAAATTCTGCCAACCGCCTTCTTCAGTGTGATACCAATACTTATTGTCAAATTCGACAGTAAGCATGCTGTAGTCGTCGTCAAGCCATGCAAAGGCTTCGCCCTTTTTGTAGACAGCCTCAAGGGGAGTTTTCCAATTACTCTCATTAATCCCGGTCAACGCAGTAATACGACTGATGGGATACGGATCAGTAGAGCCGGGATGGCCGTAAATCAAGTGTGCCGTACGTCCCTTTTTTTCCAGCCACATGTCATGGGCGGAGCAAACGGAAGTAAATGCTAAGACAAAAGCCATTGTTAAAACGAGTTTTTTCATCATCAGAGTTCTCCTTATGTGATTGTGAAAATGAATTTCATTTCCAATAAGAGCGTGACTAACAGACAGAATAATCAAAAGTCAACAGTTAAGTACTAATCCAACCAATAATTATGACTATTAAGGCAGAATAACATGACCAAATAGAGATTCTCAGCTGTCCAACAAATGCCATACCCAGGTTCACGATAAAACCGCCAACTTGACCTTTCAGGTAGATTGATGCACTGCTTTGCCAGGGTCGGATTTAATTAATTTATTGTACTGAGATTGAAAGCTAATGCTTAACATAAATCTACCCGAATCCGCTTAAGCCACGTGATTCTGTTACAATATGGAGAATTACAATGCGCAAACCTATACTATTAGTATTATTCACATTTTTTCTACTATCTAATCTTACCTGCGTTGCCACAGCCAAGGGCAAAGCTGATGTTCCCGCGAACAACAATCAAAACATCGTCGCAGGCTACATCGAAAACGTATCCATCAAGATCTGGAATCGCAAAAGCCCGATCATCATGGAAGCAAAAATGGATACCGGAGCTGACAGTTCCTCGTTGCACGCAACAAACATCAAAATCGACAAAAAGAAAAAAAAAGTAAGCTTCACTCTCACTGACCAGCACGGCAAAGCCCAACGCATAACCTGCCCTTATGCCCGGATTGTACGCATTAAAAAAAGGCCTTCCGGCTACCAGCGCAGAGCGGTAATCCCTGTACAGCTCCAGATCGGACCCAAAAGTTTCGAAGCCTTTGTCAACCTGACCGACAGAACCAACTTTTCCTACAAAATGCTGATAGGCAGAAAAGAATTGCGTCACGGCATACTCATTGATTCCTCACGCCATCACCGCCTCAGCCAATCTGTGAAGTAAAGCCTTTCACTTAACAAACGCAATTTTTTCCGGAAAAAACCACCATGAATTCTATTCAGCTAAAAATACTTGTCGCCCTACTCCTGACCGTGGGATTGGGCATGTTCAGCTACAAAGCTGTCATACTCGGCTTTCCCCTCACTCCAGAGGAACAGACCGAAATCTGGAACGTGGAGGCCCATGTTTCCTTTGAAGCCAAAGGAGCGCCGGTCAAAGCAAGTTTGCAAACCCTGAATCGGTTGCCGAAATACACAGTGACCGACGAATATTTTATCGGAGATGACTATGGACTGCTGCACGCATTGCAATCCGCAGACGGAACTCCGCAGCAAAACCGGAATCCTGATAACATTGTCGCGATCTGGTCCAGACGCTCTGCCAAGGGTAAGCAAGACCTGTTCTACTCTGCCCGGTTGAGACCGGAACATAGTAATCAAGAGGAAAGTTGGGTCCACCCTACGGAAATCCCCAAGCTAACCGACCCTCAATTTACTGAAGCAGAACAAGTGGCAGCAAATTCCCTGATCACTGAGGTGGGAAATGAATCCGCTGACATAGAAACTTTTGTCCCCCAGCTCATGAAACGGCTCATGGAGCCTTCTGAAAACCCGGACGGAGCCTACCTGCTCCGCGATAACGCAAATACACTGGGCGCGGTAAATATGGCTGTGCGTCTGCTGCACTTTTCCGGTATCCCGGCCCAATCAGTACACGGCATTACCCTTTCCACTTCCAAGAATGCCAAAATCAAGCATTGGCTGGAGCTTTTCCACAACGAAAAATGGCACATGTTCGATGTGACTAAAGGAACCTTCGGAACACCGGTCAACTTCGTTACATGGTGGCGCGGAAATGCCCCATTAGCCACTGTCAGCGGCGGAAACAATCTTAGTGTTACGCTTTCCGTGGTGCCGGCAACTGTCAGTGCTCTGGGTAATGTGGTGGACCGTCTTACTGTCACCGCTCCCACCATACTGGAATTCTCCCTATTCAACCTGCCCGTACAGGCGCAGGCCACTTACCGAATCATCCTGCTCATCCCCATCGGTGTACTCCTGCTGGTCTTTTTGCGAAACGTGATCGGCGTCACCACCTTCGGCACATTCATGCCCGTGCTGATCGCTCTTTCCTTCCGCGAAACCCAGCTGATCTGGGGGCTTTGCCTGTTTTCCATCGTTATCATCCTCGGACTGGCAGTACGCCTTTATCTGGAACACCTGAAACTGTTACTGGTACCGCGTCTGGCCTGTGTACTCATTGTGGTAGTCCTGCTCATGGCCGGAATCAGCATCATAAGTTTCAAGCTGGGCTTTCCGCGCGGAGTATCAGTCAGCTTGTTCCCCATGGTCATCCTGAGCATGACCATTGAACGTATATCGGTCATGTGGGATGAACTTGGTGCCGGAAAAGCCATCCAGCAAATTATCGGCTCCATGGCTGTTGCCGTGCTGGCCTACATCGCCATGAGCAACCTGTTCATCGAACATCTCATATTCGTATTCCCGGAACTCTTTCTCGTGCTGCTGGCACTGACCCTCATGATCGGACGCTATACCGGATTCAGGCTACTTGACCTGATCCGCTTCCGCGCATTCCTCAAGGAAGGTTAAAATGGGCTGGTTCAGCAAACTTAAAAAAATCGGGATCATAGGCCTAAACGGACGCAACGGGGCCTATGTGTTGCCCAACAATCCGCGCAAGCTCTACCCGCTGGTGGATGACAAGATCACCACCAAGGAGCTGACCCAATCCGCAGGACTCAATGTCCCGGAACTTTACGGAGTTTTTCAAGCCCAACATGAACTGAAACGCCTACCAAAACTGCTTCAAGAACATGATTCCTTTGTGGTCAAACCGGCACGGGGAGCCGGAGGAAACGGCATTCTGGTCATCACCGGAAAGCTCGGCCCGCGCTTCCGCAAACCTGACGATTCACTGGTGGCTGAGGATGCCATATCCTTCCATATTTCAAACATTCTAAGCGGCATGTACAGCCTCGGCGGAATGCCGGACAAGGCTATGGTTGAATATTGCGTGCAGTTCGCCCCGATCTTCAAAAACATTGCCTATCAGGGAGTCCCGGACATAAGAATCATCGTCTACAAGGGAATCCCGGTCATGGCCATGCTCCGGCTGCCCACACGGGAATCAGACGGCAAGGCTAACCTGCATCAGGGTGCCATGGGCTGCGGAATAGACATGTGCAATGGTACGACCACCAGCGCAGTCTGGAAGAACGACAACTGCACCCATCACCCGGACACCCTACATCCCGTTGCAGGGGTGACCATCCCGGACTGGCCTCAGCTGCTTAAACAGGCAGCTCTGGGCTACACCGTAACCGGGCTGGGCTACCTCGGCGTAGATATTGTGCTGGATAAAAACATGGGACCGCTGATCCTAGAACTGAATGCCCGCCCCGGTCTGGCTATTCAGGTTGCCAATAAATGCGGGCTCCAGCACAGGTTAAATGAAGTAGATAAAGTACATCAGGATCTGCACACAGAAAACCAACGGATTCAATATGCCATGGATAATTTCGGATCATAAGAAAATAAGACTACTTGCCGCTCTGGTCGTCAGCCTGAGCCTGTGTCTACTGGCTGGATGCAAACAGCAACCGAAGGTCATTGTGCCCCCGGTGCCTCCTCTTCCAGTGGAAGTTGCAAAGGAAAAAGCACCGCTGGGTAAAAAAGAAATACGGTTGAATATAAAACTGACCCGCCAGCCGGATAAACGCAAATTGCGCAAGGTCCGCTCCCAGAGCATGCCCACCGGAACCAGGATTTCCTATCCCGCCGGAGCAGATATTCTCCGTTTTCTGCAATACGATGAGGAGATAATCACTCTGCCCAAAATGCAGGCCGTGAGAGATTTCAAAATAATGCTGCTGACAAGAGACCAGAATCCGCCCCTGACCGTGAACGGATATTCCAATGTAACCTACGAACTCATGGATTCAGATCAGCCGAAAGGGGTTATCCTGCTGGATTCATTTTACGGTACTCAGAAAAAAGACGGCACCCTTTCCAAAACCATGCTGCTTCCCACAGAAAGAAAAGATGTATTCAGAAAAGTACAGGCGGAAATCAGCCCGAAAAGAATCAAGTTCAAACCGGTAATCAGGACCAACGTCCTGCCGGATTCAGAACGGCATTACGTAATCAGATTTTTAGGTAAAAAAGGAATGACTATCCTCTTTGAAATCCGCCATCTGGAAGGGGGCAGCCGTCCCAAAGTGGTCAACCGCCAGACCATAGAAATACCGCTAGGCACCCCGCGGATCGAAATCAACGGGCACAGATTCAAGGTCCATACGGCTACGACTGAGTTTATTGATATTGAGCGGCTGAGTTAACGCGATAGCGCCTCAAATTCTCTGCCTTTTTCTCGTATAATCACGAATGGTAAGCTCAATCGTAGGGATACCGTTGAACTTATCGATCTTGGGTGAGAAAGCGAACCGCATAGTGGCCCCGATCAGTTCGGAACCGAGCTCTTCGCCCATGCGCCATGCTTTGGCGGGCATTTTGCGGGTCTTATCAGTGTCGGTAATGGTAAGCTTGACGTGGGCCTTACCCATGGGTCTGCGCTCAAGCACTTCCACCGGAGGGGTGGTAAAAACAGGTTCCGGGTTACCCATGCCGAAAGGCTGCATGAGATCAAGCTCTTTGAGCAATACGTAATCAATATTTTCCAGCGGCAATTCCCGGTCAACTTTAAGCGAGGCTTTAAGAGGTTCGGTGCCGATCTTATCAATTACGGCCTGATCAAACCTTTCCCGGAACTCGGAAAGCAGATCAGCCTTGAAGGACATCCCTGCCGCAAGCTTGTGGCCGCCGAAATTGAGAAACAGCTCGGACATGGAGGTCAGCCCTTCGTGGATATGAAATTCCTTGATGGAACGGGCCGATCCTTTGACAACTCCGTCCTCTTCACAAAGCATGATCGTAGGGCGGTAAAATTTTTCTACAACGCGCGATGCAACAATACCGATGATGCCGGGATGCCAGTTTTTGGAGTAAAGCACCAATCCGGCCCGGTTGTCCCTTTTGACATGCTGCTCAGCCTGCGCGAGGGCTTCCTGTAAAATGAGTTCTTCCTCGGCCCGACGCTCGGAGTTCAACTCATCCAGAACTTTGGCAATAGGCCTTGCGGTTTCCATATCTTCAGCCATCAAAAGCTGGAGAGCCTTGCCCGGATCGCCCATTCTACCCGAAGCATTGATACGCGGCGCCAGTCCAAAACCGACCTGTCCGGCCCCGATAGCCGCGAACATGTCGTACCCGCTGACCACTTTCAGAGCAGCCAGTCCGGGACGTTTTGCTTCTTTGAGCAACAGCAATCCGTTCTTGACCAGAATACGGTTCGGCCCCTGAAGTTCCACCACATCGGCAATGGTTCCAAGGGCCACGAAATCAAGATAAGCCCGCACATCCGCAGGATCACCGGGCAGCAGCCTGTTCAGCTGGGCCATAAGCATAAAAGCCACGCCCACCCCTGCTAAAGTTGCGCAGGGGCAATCCTCGAATGTCTGTCCGTTGTACTCGGTAAGACGCGGGTTGCAGACAGCAGCCGCAGGAGGCAGCTCATCACCTTCCAAATGATGGTCTGAAACAACCACGGTCATGCCCAATTCATTGGCAGCTGCAATTTCCGCATTGTTAGTGATGCCGCAGTCCACGGTTAAAAGCAGGTCTATGCCCTGTTCGTGCAGCTTTTTAATCCCATCCACATTAAGGCCGTAGCCTTCCTCCAGACGGTTGGGCAGATAGTGCTCGCACTCATAACCACGATCAGCGAGAAAAGTTTTGACCACGGCGGTGGAGGTAACTCCGTCCACATCGTAATCGCCCCAGACAGCCATTTTTTTGCCCGCAGCAAGACCATCCGCAAGGACCTGCGCGGCCTGCTCCAGACCGGGAATTTCAGTAGGTTTGCAGAGGTTGCGCAAACCGGGGGAAAGATAAAGGTCCATTTCAGCAGAACTCTGAAAGCCACGGTTCCATAAAATTTCCGCAAGAAGCTCGGTGATACCGAGTTCATCAGCAATAGCAGGTATGGAGGAGGGAAGTTCCTCCTCGCTTCTCAGCTTCCAAATTTTAGGCAATGGTGGCTCCGTAAATTTTCAGGCTAGAAATCAATCTGAAGGTCTTTGATGGGACCATTTTTATCTTTTTTCTTGGAAAGAGCGTCCGTATTGATATTCGGGGCATCATTTTCTTCAGTGATAAATCCATTCCCCTTTAAGTAGGACCAGAACATGATCCCTTCTTCCAGTTCAGGATTCAACTTCAAAGATTTTTTGATATATTTGATGCAATTATCAAATTTACCCTTTTCATAATAGGCACGGGCGATATTCAGGCAGAGGTTTTCGTCATGCTTACTGATTTCCTCGGCCTTGTGATAATATTCAAGGGCCTGATCAATCATTCCATTGCGGCGCAGATTAATGCCGAAATCATTAAAAAGATGCTTATGCTGCGGCTCGTAAATTGCCCCGATACCCACCAATCTGCGAAAGACATCCTCCGCACGCCCGGTCTCCCCGCGCTCAAGATAGGTCAATCCGAGGCCGAAATTGGCCCGCACATTTTCTTCATCCGCATCAATGGCATGCCCGAATTCATATTCCGCGCTGTAGCTTTCACCACTAGCGCGATGCCCTTCCCCACGCTTAATGGAGCCATTCAGAGATTCCATACTGGGCCGAACAACTTCAGCGTAATATTCCGGTTCAGGGTGGTAATTATCGAGGAAAGTATCCCGCTCCACCGTAAGTTTCGGCCCGGAAGGAACATTGTTGATATTCAGCGGCTGCACTTCCAAAGCACCATTCTCCTGCTCTTCCACAAACCAATAAGTTTTCTGCACGGTTTGACGCGTGGTGGTTCCGGTACCGACAGTTGATTCGGTTCGGGACGAGAAGACTCCGGTAATTCGATTGGCAGCCATAACAACCCCTGTTAGGAATTCATTTCCGCAACAATCCTGCGCGCAGCTTCCGCCGGATCATCAGCCCCGGTGATGGGTCTGCCGACCACGAGAAAATTGGAACCGCGATCTACTGCCTGCGACGGAGTAACAACCCTGCGCTGATCATCGGAAACAGACGCGGGACGAATTCCCGGAGTCAAAGCCAGAAAATCCTTGCCACATTTTTCCTTGATAGCTTCCACTTCCAGACCGGAGCAAACTACGCCGTCGAGTCCTGCCTGCGATGAAGCAAGAGCAAGATCAAGCACAGCGGAACCGAGTCCATTGGGAACAGGGAAAGGAATATCGTCCTCGTCCATGCTGGTCAGGATGGTGATTGCCATGAGCAACGGGCCTTCTTCGCCTGTTGCACCTTCGGCGCGGCCCTCACGGGCGGCAATGGCCATGCGTTCCCCGCCAAGGGCGTGCAGACTGAGCATATCAGCCCCAGCACGGGTTGCAGAACGTACCGCACCTTTTACGGTGTTGGGAATGTCAAAAAATTTCAGGTCCACAAAAACCTTGAAACCCATTTCCTTAAAACGAGTGATAATTTCAGGGCCTTCAGCGCAGAAAAGTTCAAGACCGACTTTCACCCACGGAGCAACCCCGCGTACTTTTTCAGCCATTTCAACAGCACTGCGTGCATCTTTAAAATCAAGGGCAACTACTAATTCAGACATATTACTCCCATTATTCCCATGTACTTAAAATACTTTCAAGAAGTCCCGGATTACTACAAGGACGGTTTTTCCCGGCAAGATAAATGGCCCTCAGTTCTCCGTAAGCCTTTTCCAGATCATCATTAACAATCCAGTATTCAAACTTAGGTGCGGAGGCCATTTCCTTCATGGCATTGAGCATGCGGCGATTGATAACCGGCTCAGTATCAGTGTTGCGACCTTCAAGGCGTTTTCTAAGTTCTCCGTAGGACGGAGGCATCAGAAAAACGAAAATCCCATCAGGCATGGATTCCATCAGCTGCATGCAGCCCTGAAAATCAATGTCAAAAAGGATATCCATGCCCTTGAAAAGCATTTTCTCAACAGGCTTTTTCGGAGTGCCATAAAAATTGCCATGGACCTCGGCCCATTCAGCGAATTCCTCGGCTTCCAGCTTTTCGTTGAATTCATCAACGCTCAGGAAAAAGTAATCCTTGCCATCCTCTTCACCCTCGCGCGGATCACGGGTGGTGCAGGAAATGGAAAAACCGACCTGCGGAAATTCTTCACGCAGTTTTTTTACCAGAGTACTTTTCCCGGTACCGGAAGGAGCGCAGATAACCAGTACCTGCCCTTTTCTTTCCGGGATCAGTATATCAGTCATTATCTACCTCCTCGGAAGTGTAACGGTGACCGATTGTTTCCGCCTGAATTGCCGAAAGAATAACATGATTGGAATCGGTAACAATGATGGAACGGGTTTTACGGCCCTGAGTGGCATCCACCAATCGCCCTTCCTGCCTTGCGTCCTCACGCAATCTGCGCATGGGCGAGGAGGAAGGGTTAACGATGGTGATGACGCGGCTTGAAACCACGTAATTACCGAATCCGATATTTAGTAGTGTCTGCTTCTGCATCGGGAAAAATTACTCTATATTTTGAACCTGTTCACGGCATTTTTCAAGCTCGGCCTTAAATTCGACCACAACCCTGCTCACTTCGGAATCCTGACATTTGTTACCGCAAGTGTTGATTTCCCTGAAGGTCTCCTGCAACAGGAAGTCGAGGCGTTTACCAGCATCTTTGTTACCACGCAGAACTTCAAAAATACGTTCAAGATGGGCATCAAGTCTTGTGATCTCTTCGGAAACGTCAAGCTTATCAGTCAGAATGGAAACTTCCTGCACCATGCGGTCTTCAATGTATTCCGCGCCGAGGTTTTCCATGTTGCCCTTAACTCTTTCGATCAGAGCAGCACGCTTGGTTTCAAGGATTTCAGGAATCTTGACTTTAACCTGCTCAGTGTATTCCTTAAGCAGAGTGAAACGTTCCTCAAGGTCACGAACAAGGTCATCGCCTTCGGCCTGTCTGGATTCCTTCCAGTTTGCCAATGCCTTTTCCAGACCTTCGCTGATGGACTTGGCAAGTTTCGGATCAGGTTCGCTGGACGCATCACGCCACAGACCGGAAATGCTGAAAAGCCTGTTGTAATCCGGAGTGAATTCCACGCCGTCTTCAGTTGCCATAGCTTTAAGCTGGTCAAGCATAGCTGTGGCCTGCAATCTATTCAGGCTGATGCCCAGCAGTTCGGTGCTGAAAACTTCAAGGTTAAGGGAAAGGTCAACACGACCACGTGAGCCGTATTTACGGACAATCTTTTCCCAGCGGGATTCATAGCCGCGCAGGGAATTAGGCAGGCGCCATTTCAAATCCAGAAAACGGGAATTAACGCTACGGATTTCCCAAACATGGCTCCACTTGTCTTCGGTGGTCTCAGCGCGACCAAAACCAGTCATACTTACGGGCATTTATTGCTCCTTGGCCTCCGGCGGCTCTCCGAGGGCCAAAGAACCTTTTTGAAAAAAGGTTCTCTGGACTCTCCCAAAACTTTTAATGGGCTTCGCCGGGGTAAATTAAATTATTTTATTTTTACCGTTAGGCTACCATCTTTGGCAGCTACGGGCTTTACTTCTACTAAATCACGGGGCACTTCGTTTTCGAATTCATCTTCCAGAATACAAGTGGAATAGAATTCACAGATGCCCTTATTTTTGTTTTGGAAAAGGACTTTCAGTGAGTCCATTTCTGAAATTTTTTGCAGGAATTCCTGCTTCTTTTCTTCTACCATTTCACGCAGAATCCGGCCCCGTTCCTTTTTGGTGGGTCCGTCAAGCTGCCCTTTCATGGAAGCAGCTATGGTTCCCGGACGCACAGAATACGGAAAAACATGCGCATAAGATAGAGGAAGTTTGCGGCAAAATTCAAGAGTATTTTTAAATTCTTCCTCGGTTTCTCCGGGAAAACCGGTCAGAATATCCGCTCCAAGCCCGAAAACAGGCCATATCTCCTTAAGTTTATCCAAAAAGCCCAACACATCTTCCGGCTTGTAATGCCCACGCCCCATGCGTTTAAGCACCTGACGATCACCGCTTTGCAGAGAAAGATGAAGCTGCGGACAGATCAGCTTGGACTTGGCAAAAATTTCCAGAGCACGCTCTTTAAGCTGGCCCGGCTCAAGGGAACTGATGCGCAACCTTGCGCGTCCGCCCCACTCTGCGCCGAATTCATCTTCGATGCGTTCCATGAGATCCCAGAAATCAATACGCTCTTCAAACTCGCGGCCATAATGACTGAGGTTGATGCCGCTGACGATCATTTCACGGAATCCAGCTTCAAGAAGACGGGAAATTTCCTTAAGTACATCGTCAACCGCACGGCTCACGCTCGGCCCTCTGGTGATGGGGACAATGCAATAGGTGCAACGATGCGAACAGCCGTCCTGAACTTTGACCACCGCCCTTGAGCGTTCGTAGTCTTCAATTTCAAAAGGCTGAAAAATTGTTGTGTCGTCAGAAACTTCAGGCCCGTCTTCAAGCTTAAGCAACTCGAATTTGCGCTCCTGCGGAATTACATCTGTCACTCCGGGAAGCTCTGCCAATTCCTTTGCAAAGACCTGCGCCGCACACCCTGCGATGATAATTTTTCCTTCGGGATTGCGGCGATTGATGGCCCGCACGGTCTTGCGCAGATCACGCAGGGCCGCAGCAGTCACAGCACAGGAGTTGATAATAATTTCGTGCGCTTCTGCATCATTTTCGGCCTGCTCATAGCCCATGCGCAGCCAGCGTTCACGTACGGATTCGCTTTCGTATTGGTTGATCTTGCAACCTAAAGTGGTAATCCAGAATTTTTTCATAACCATATCCATATAATCCGCTCCTTTTATCATGGAGCCTTAAGATATAAAACTATTACTTTTTTCGCGAGGTGTTACGCTTTTTTCGTCCTTTCTTATCCGGGGCGTTACGCTTCCTTCCCTCTTTTTTGTCTGAGCCGTAGCGCTTTTTACCTTCTTTTTTGTCTGATCCGTAGCGCTTTCTCCCTTCTTTTCTGTCCGGCCCGTTGCGCTTTTTTCCCTCACCTTCATCCGAGGTAGATGAAGTGAAATCAGACTTGGGAGCATTGTAATTGAACTGATCCAAATAAAGAAGCTCCAACCCACAGCCCAGACCTTCTTCTATTTCAGCAAGACGGGTCTTTTCTTCATTTGCAACAAAAGTATAGGCAGTCCCTTTAGCATCAGCCCGTCCAGTCCTGCCCGTGCGATGGACAAAAATTTCCACATTGTCCGGCATATCGTAATTTATGACGTGGGTGATGTTTGAGCAGTCGATGCCTCGCGCAGCAAGGTCAGTGGCAACAAGGATGGAGAATTCCCCACTCTTAAAGCCGTCAAGGGCACGGTTACGCTTGCTTTGGGAGAGATCTCCATGCAGGTCAGCAGCAGGCAGCCCATCTTTCATTAGCCGCAGAGCAAGCCTTCTGGCCCAGCGTTTGGTGCGCACAAAAATCAGCACCCGCTCATAAAAAATTTCCATGAGCAAATTTTTGAGAAAACTCTGTTTCAAATGCAAAGGCACAGGACAACAAAAATGCTTAACCCCGTCCGCACTGACTGTAACTGCCACCCGCACCACTTCCGGGTCATTCAGAATAGTCTTGGAAAGTGTGCTGATTTGATCGGGCATGGTGGCCGAGAACATCAGATTCTGCCGCTTAGCCGGAAGCTGAGCGAGAATATTGTTCACCTCATCCATGAACCCCATATCAAGCATATGATCCGCTTCATCCAAGATAAGGGTCTCCACATGGGAAAGATCTATTTCACCACGCTCCAGCAGATCGAGCAGCCTTCCGGGAGTGGCATTGACCACGGCAGCCTTCTTGACCTCTTTGGCCTGCTTGCCGATGCCCGCGCCGCCATAAACGGCAGCACTGCGGATTCCGGTCTGCCTGCCCAACTCAATGAATGTTTCATGAGTCTGCATAGCCAGTTCGCGGGTGGGTGAAAGTATCAACACCCGAACCGGACCACGTTTCGGGGCTTCTTGATCGAGCAAACGTTGCAGCACAGGCAGCGCGAAAGCGGCAGTCTTACCTGTACCGGTCTGGGCAAGGCCCATGACATCACGTCCTTCAAGTACAGCGGGAATAGTCTTCACCTGCACAGGGGTGGGCACTTCATACCCGGCACTGCGGATGCCCGAGACAAGACGCATGTCAAATTGGAATTGATCAAAGCTCAAACAAGACTCCATAAATATTATAAAAAAACAGACAACCTAAGATATTATACAGCGAAGCCCATTAAAAGTTTTGGGGATTCTTAAACCCTTTTTACAAAAAGGGTTTAAGCCCCCGGAGGGACCGCCGGTTGGCACTACAAAAAAACGCGCGCCTCATTAATGAGGCGCGCGGACTATTATATAATTATGATGCTGTGTAAAGTGCTGGATCTACCACCTGCGCGGCAGCCTGCGCTGGGCCCATTCCGAAAGATAAGGCAACAGATCTTCGCCAAGCTGGTGCAGGGGTACAATATTCCCTTCGATTATGATGCCTTGCGGAAACAAATTCATGTCATGATATTCTCTGGGTCCCTGAAAAGCAGTATTTTTCGCCAGCAGCACGGACACATTCAAATCCTTGCAGAAAGCGATTAATCCTTCAGGAAAGAAGGCGGCATCCTTGATATTTTTTCCAAGAGTGCGGAACAAAGTCTTACAGATGGAAACAAAATGTTCACGACGCAGGGGCTGATGCATGGCGGCCACGGTTTCGTTAGAAACAAAGGTCACGACTTTATTAGCCAGCGGTGCATAATTCTTGGCATCCCGTGCATCACCGAGGATAATTTCGGCAATACCCAGCTCCTTAAAAATTTTATAGCTCTGCAAACCTACCATCTTATCGTATTCGATTCCGTAGAGGGTAATGTTCTTAAAACCGTTTCGGCGGGCATGGATGTGCTGGGCAAGGAGCAAAATTCCGGTTCCGGTACCAATATCGAGACCAACATACTCATCCTGCTCAAGGAGCTTGGGAGAAATATTCTGGGTCACGATGGAACGAATGATATGGCTGGTCTTGGTGATGTCCGCGAGCATGCGCAGGGAAAAGGACCACTGACGCAGATAATTCATCAGTTCGATATCGTCATCAGGCTCGTTGAGGCTGCGATGGCGGCTGAACATCTCGCACAATTTGCTTACTTCCTCAAGGGAAACGGGCTTGTCGAAACCGTCCTTATGCACATAGCAATAGAAAAATTTGAGCACCATGCCCATAATCATGGAATCGGAAATTCTGACTGAAGGGTCACTCATGCGGCCCACGTCCGTAAGCAACGAACTGTCAGAATATAGTGACGGATCAATGACCATATCTTCCGGGCCCATGAACGCATGGTGAATCTTATCAATCTCAACTGTGCTTTGTTCCTGCATTTCAACACTCCTTGCGAACATCATATATTAAAATCATGAAGGCATGCTTTACCTACTGCAACGGTGAAATGCACAGACTGTTCCCATTTATTAAGAAGATGCCGCAGGACGTATAAAAAAACTCTAAACTTCCATATAACCTACTATTTTTTAAATGAAAATTTTATTTTTAAAACATAAAAGAGGGCCGTCTTCAAATTTGAAAACGGCCCTTAGAGGCAAAAAGTTCCATCTCCCGCAGGCAGGAAAAAATGACACTTACAATTGCAAAAATTAAAATCTACGAAATGATCCTTCCCCGGAATATTTCGCCCTGATTCCATCAACAACCTCACGGTGGGCCTTGAACGGATTCAATGGTTCGATTTTCTCGGCAATGGACTCAAGGCCGTGCTGGGGAAACCTTTCAAGATGCAGATTGTAACCCTTGATCATCAAATTTTCCAAATTCACACTGTCCAGCACATTATAAGCCAACAGGGTTTCAAGGGCGCGGTCATCACCGTTCATCTCATATTCATTCCAAAGCAGCACTGCGAAGTAGCCGTCCAGCCCTTCAGCATCGCCACGGTCCATACCGAAATAACGCTCAATCCCTTTTAACCCTCCGGTAATTCCCAGAGAGCGAAAGACAAAACGCAAATCGATATGGGCGGCATCGACCTTAATCCCAAAATATTTTTCAATAAACGGCACATCAAAACATTTGCCGTTAAAACTTACAATCAGTGGATAGCGGGCGATCTCTTCTTCGAAATCATAGAGGTTCTTGCCCTGCACATAAGTTTTGATCTCTTTTCCATTCCAGAGGGCAATGGTTGTGATATCGCAACTGTGTGCATCGGTACCGGTGGTTTCAATATCAATATAAGCAACGTCATCCCGGAAATGGGAATAAAGCCGCCACTGATCCGAAGCTGGAAGACGATCCGCAAACCAATTAGCGTCACTCTCTTCAAGCTTCTGCTTTGATTCACCGCAACCTTTTTCCAGTTCATTCATTTTTGCATCGGAAAGGGGCGTGGCAACACCATCGAGAATATCATTCCAGTTGTTCACTCCAGCCTGCCAGATTTTGGCCTCTGTAGTACTTCCAATTCCCTTGAGATGACAAAAAGTTCTTTCGAGCATTTAAAAACAGCCCTGTTTTTCAAATAGTTAATTAAAAACGGACAAAACGTCCTATGTACGGCTCCCGGCACAGCTTCCGGGAAAATAACCCTACGTCAGGGAGAGGATTATCCATAATACCTCTCTTAGTCCAGCAATTACGTAACATTGACATTATTCTGCCACTGACCATACATATATGGATGGTAAAAAGATTATCACTGTAAATAATAGCCGCTATGGGAAATTTGACAATGGAAAAAATCAATTTTCAATACATTCTTGACCTGATTCAATCGCAAGTAATTGGTCCTGTTAAAAAATTTATATCCACCCTGCCGCAGGAATCCTTACCTCTGATTCTAGCGGCTGCGGGATTGATAGGACTGCTGGCAGCGATCTTTGCGTTTTTGCTATTACGCCCCAAGCCGCAAAAAAAAATAAAACCCCAAGGTCCGCAAGACTTTGTTCAATTCTTCCAGAACAGCGGAACAATCATGGATATTGCCGCCGCCGGGCACCACGAAAATGTACTGGGCCGAGCGGTATTGACTGCGGTGAAGCCCGACCGCATGCGCCTTGAAATAATTGAAGAAAATGGAATTGCAAAACTATCCCCCACTGCTGAGATAATTCTCATGTTCCCACCAGAACAAAGTGCAGCCGGAAAAGTTAACTCTTTCAGATCGACCATCAGTTCGCTGGAATGTGACAAAGAGGGCTGCGGCAGGATGACCCTGACCCCGCCGGTTAAATTTTCTCTGGTCAAAAGACGTCGCCACAAACGGAAAAGAGTCGTCGACCAGCAGTTCATCCGGGTCAAGCTCTGGCTAGGTAAAGCAGAAAGTGACGACACTTCATTTGTGGACCGCATCCCGGACCTTGCGGTGAATTCATATGACCCCCGCTCCACCGGACACGAAGACAATCAGGTTATCAATATCTCCAATGGAGGTATCGGGGTAGGCGCGTCTCCCACGCTGGTAGAATCAAAATTCAACATCAATGATGATGTGCTGATCAGCATTTTTATGTTCAATTTCCGGCAGAAAGTTTTTAAGCCGTACTGGTATACGGGAAAAATTCGCTCCATGGAAAATATGGACGGCCAAACCTGCCGGGTAGGCGTTGAATTCATCGGCACAGGAAAAATGCGTGATGAGAATGAACAGAATATTGATTGGAAGGAAATAGAGTAAAAAACCCAAAAATCCCCTGCTGATTAAAATCAGCAGAGGATATTTGTACCGTTGTTACGCAAAAGGACAGTTTATGAATCGTTTTGCGATTTATCCAACCTTGTTAATGTAACGATTGGCAATCAAGGGGGTGCCGCGAGCGGCATTGCCGTACCCCTTGAAGCGGGTACTTTCCTTCTTAACCCGCCCGATATCCTGTCTCAGGGATGCATGGAGTTTCTTAGCCTCCGATGTAAGCTGCCCTTGCAGGTTCTTGAGCTTGTTAAGCTTTTCCAGAATTTGGTCCAGACTCACGCTCTCTTTTGTTTCCAGAGCCTGATCGGTGAGAACACCTCTTCTCTCTGCGGCATCAAAGGCATCATCCACCTCGCCTGCCACGAGAAATCTCAACTCTTCGTGTCCGATTTCAAGAGCCTGATCCAGAAGTTCCAAGGTTTCGGCCATAACAGTCTACCTCTTGGCTACCTCCCTGAGATCCTCGCGAATGATGGAGATAACATTCTTCCATTTTTCAACGGAAGGCAGGAATTCATATTCGAGCAAATCAGCCAGTAAAATCCAGTCCTCGTTTTCAAGGACTTCGGTCATTTCAGTGAAAAGACCGGAAAAATCTTCCACAACTTTTTCAAAATCGTTGTTCTGCTTGATAGCGAACTGGTCACGCAGGTTGCCGACCATGCCGAGGAAATCCCTGATAACATCAAGAAGATCCTGATAAAGCTCAAGTGCTTCAGCATCATCTGCCTGCCTGAAAAGTTCTGCAACCTGCTTGCCGCCGCCAGCCATGATGTTCACAACCTTGTAGAGTTCAAGGGTGATGGAGCTGGCCATTTCAATAGCGGAAGCACTGACGATTTCAAGGCTTTCAATTTCGGAAGTTTCAATATCTTCCGACTGGTTGGGGTAAATTTCACTGAATGGTTCATCGTTGACCTTGACGTCGGTCACAATGCGGTCTTCAAGGTGTCCGGATTCCAGCACCTTATCAAAAACCTGCTCAAGATTTTCAAAACTTCTGATATCGAGATCAGTTTTGGTTCCATCGATAACGATCATAGTGACTCTCCTCCTAAATTAGGTACGTAATTTTTTCCGGTTGGTCCGGTACGCCCTATTTACTACAAGAGTCATGCCAACATTATTCAACGGAAAGGGACATACCACTGACCAAGTCCATGTACCGGGATAGCTGATCCATGACCCCATCCATATTTTCATGGATTCTGGACTCGATCATCCACATGGAAGAAAGTACGGAAAGTTCAGGACAGGACGACAAAATATCCTGTATTTTCTGTAAATTAGCTAAGAACTTAACTTTCATTGATTCAATGGGATCAGCCTGTAGAATCATCGCCTGCTTGCTGAGCAAAAAGAGAACATCCCGGCTGCTGTTAAGCGCGCTGAGCAGTCTAGCCCGGAAGTCGGAGGAAAGCTCCACCCGGGGAAGGTCGGCAGCGGCAATATTTTCTCCGTCAAGAAAACGACGGTAAAGTTCACGCTGCAAAAGAATCCACTTGTGACGATCACTCTGTTCATGCCCGGAAAGTGAACTTAGGGAAATAAAGCCAAGCTCATCCCGCCCGGTCTGATATGCGCGTACTTCCCTGCTTTCAATACGCGGCCATTCTCCTGTATCAATAAATGATGAAGCAGCTTCAAAAACAGCATCAGATGTGACTTCCTGCCGACAGACATTGTCGTAAACACACTTCTGTCCGAAGGAGCAAGGGTGACACTTAAGGTCCGGCTCAAAGCAACACAGCTTTTCGGCAGCCGGGCCTGTATCCCACGGCTGGGCAGTAGCCAGAAAAATAGCAGCCAGCGGAGTTCCAACCCCTGCGGCAAGGTGCATGGTCCCGGTATCGTTGGTCACCAGCAGGTCAAGGCGGCGCAAGACCGCGGCAAGCTCCGGCAGAGAAGTCCCCCCCATCAGATTAACGGACGGAAATTCTGCGCCTTCTAAAATACGTGCGCCTAAAACTTTCTCACTTTCAGTACCCAGCAAAACCGGAATTCTGCGCTTTTCCTTCCACAATCTGCGAGCCAACGCTCTGAAATGACCTACGGGCCAACGTCTGCGGTCTTCACTGGCTCCGGGCTGAAATCCAACAAATCCTTTGACTCCGGGAGCAGGATTCTCCAGCAGTTTCAGTGCCGCGACCTTCATTTCCGGGGACGACTCTGCCAGCTCAAACGGTGCGGTTTTATCGAGACCTGCAACCTTGCTAAAAAGATCAACCACATTGAACGGACTGGAACCACGATTAGCGGAGGCCATTTGCAGAAATCCGGCCCAGCGGGAAGTGTCGGCATTAAAACCGAATTCATCCATGGCGAATCCACGCACCTCGCGACCTTTGGCAAGCCTTAGCGCGATCAATCTGGATGAAACGGACGGGGTCAGATTTATGACCAGAGCCGGATCAAAGGACTCTTCTATTTCAGCGCAGTATGAGTCAAAAATATTAACAGCATCACGCCAGTCCCGATCAATGGCTGCCAGCAGGGATGATCCGGGCAAAGGGAAAGTCTTTGCTACATTGCGCAGCAGTTGCGTTGTTCCGGCAAAATTTTTCAAGCACATGACCCCCACTTCATAGCCCTGCTCTGCCAAAGCAGTAATGACAGGTTGGGTCTGGAGCAGGTCCCCGAAACGGGTGAGATTTATAACTAACGCTTTCATTAAGAACGCCTCCGGCGGCCCTCCGGGGGCCAGAGAAACTTTTTGAAAAAAGATTTCTCTGGACTCTTCAAAAACTTTTAATAGGGCTTCGCCGCTTCGTTTTGGTTAATTTGTATTTATTTAAGGGTATACCGCAACTCTACAAACAACGCCACTAACAGCAAACGGCAAGTTTTCCGGATAAACGGCACGAAGATTCCGCCAAACGGTTTTTAATTCCGTTGAGTGATTTTCTTCCACCGTTTATCGAAAACCATGTGCATGCAATCTTAAAAATGTATATAACACTAGACATCCGGTAAAAATTTTCTGCTGACACATGCACTTTAAAAAAATGACCTCAGGAGGCCACCTCATGACTGAAGAACAAAAAATTGAAAGTCTCTCCAAAGAAAACAGGCTCTTTAATCCTCCTACCAACTTCCCCGGCGCATGCGTAAAAAGCCTCGAAGAATACAAGGCTATTTACGATCGTTCCATTAACGACATGGAAGGTTTCTGGGCAGAACGTGCTGACGAGCTGCTCACCTGGGACAAGAAGTGGGACAACGTTCTTGATTACGATTTCGACAAACCGGAAGTTAAATGGTTTGAAGGCGGCAAGCTCAATGCCTCCGCCAACTGCCTTGACCGCCACATTGAAAACGGTCGCCGCAACAAGGCCGCCCTCATCTGGCAGGGCGAGGAAGACCATGAAGTAAAAGTTTACACCTACGACATGCTGCACCGCGAAGTCTGCCGCTTTGCCAACGTTCTCAAAAAACTGGGCGTACAGAAAGGCGACCGCGTATCCATCTACCTGCCCATGATCCCGGAACTGGCCATCGCCATGCTGGCTTGTACCCGTATCGGCGCACCCCACTCCATCATTTTCGCTGGCTTCAGCTCCAACAGTCTGCGCGACCGCATCAATGACTGCGGCGCAAAAGTACACATTACCGGAGACGGAGTTCTGCGCGGCGGAAGAAAAATCCCGCTCAAGCCCAACTCTGACGAAGCTCTCAAAGAGTGCCCCTCCATTGAACAGTGCGTTGTTGTTCCCAGAGCAAACAATGAAATCGAAATGGTTGAAGGCCGTGACCGCCTCTGGTCCGAACTCATGGAAGACCCGGAAATTACCGACAACTGCCCCTACGAGCTGATGGATTCCGAAGATCCGCTCTTCATCCTCTACACCTCCGGCAGTACCGGTAAGCCCAAAGGCGTTTTCCACACCACCGGCGGATACATGACTTACGCCGCCCACACCTGCCAGTGGGTATTCGATCTTAAAGATGACGACGTACACTGGTGCACCGCCGACATCGGCTGGGTCACCGGACATTCCTACATTGTATATGGACCGCTGGCCCTCGGTGCCACCAGCGTCATGTTTGAATCCGTACCCACCTACCCGGACCCGGCAAGATTCTGGCAGGTCTGCGAAAAATTCCGGGTAAATATCTTCTACACCGCGCCCACTGCAATCCGTGCCCTCATGAAGGAAGGCGACCAGTGGACCAAGAAATATGATCTCTCCAGCCTGCGCATTCTCGGCACGGTCGGCGAGCCTATCAACCCTGAAGCATGGATGTGGTACCACGAAAATATCGGTGCCGAGAAACTGCCCATCGTTGACACATGGTGGCAGACAGAAACAGGCGGACATGTACTTTCTCCGCTGCCCTACGCCACCCCGCTCAAGCCCGGATCGGCTACCCTCCCGTTGCCCGGCATTGATGCGGCAATTGTGGACCGCCACGGCGATGAAGTCGGTCCCAACGAAGGCGGTTTCCTCGTAATCCGTAAACCGTGGCCCGGTATGCTGCGCGGGGTCTGGGGTGCTCCTGAAAGATACAAGAAGCAGTACTTTGAAGGCTTCCCCGGCACATACGAATCCGGCGACGGAGCACGCAGAGACGAAGACGGCTACTTCTGGATCATGGGCCGCGTGGATGATGTAATCAACGTTTCCGGCCACAGACTGGGAACCGCTGAAATTGAATCCGCACTGGTTTCCCACCCGGCTGTTTCCGAAGCAGCGGTTGTAGGTATGCCTCACGAGGTTAAAGGCCAGACCATCTACGCATACGTGACCCTCAAGTCCGAATATGATGAAGATGATGACCTGATCAAGGAACTGCGTATGCATGTCCGCAAGGAAATCGGGCCTCTGGCATCACCGGAAGTGATTCAGTTCGCTCCCTCCCTGCCCAAGACCCGCAGCGGTAAGATCATGCGCCGAATCCTGCGCAAGATTGTAGAAGGCGATACTTCGAACCTCGGCGACACTTCGACACTGGCTGATCCTTCAGTAGTGACCGATCTCATCGAAGGTTATGAAGAAATAATGAATCCTTAAGTATAGCGGAAGTTGTCCGGAAGTCTCCCGGTTCTTTGTGCCACCTCAAAATTCATAAACAATGAATTTTAGAACAAATAATAATTATAAGTTATTATTGGCAGATAGAGCCGGGAGATAATTCAACAGCTTACACTGTACCGGATCGGACCGGAATGTACGGAATATGTTTCTATCTATTTTGGAAGGTGGCTATGGAAACATCGTTCATTCCGGTCTATTTTTTTGCCCTACCGCTTGCAAATCCACTCCATACTGATATTATGAGAAATAATAATATCAGTATATTTGATGCAGGAGCTTGCAATGCGGCGAGAGATCACACAGATATTCTACGGCGAACCTGTTCATGAAGGTGCCGGGGTAAAATTACACCGGGCCTTCGGTTATTTTGAAGCCTCCCTTTTCGACCCTTTCCTCATGCTCGACGACTTCCGGTCCGACAATCCCGAAGATTACCTGAAAGGATTCCCATGGCATCCCCATCGGGGCATAGAAACCATCACCTATCTATTAAAAGGGGATGTGGAGCACGGGGACAGCCTCGGCAATACCGCAGTTACCAGAGCGGGAAGTGTGCAATGGATGACCGCAGGCAGCGGAATAATTCATCAGGAAATGCCCAAAGGAGACACGAACGGCTTCATGCACGGCTTCCAGCTCTGGGCCAATCTCAGTTCTGAAAATAAAATGGTCGATCCCGAATACCGCGAGATTCCGGCTGAAGATATTCCGGTGGTAAAGCGCGAGGACGGCAGCAGCATCAAGATAATTGCCGGAGAAGTAGATCAGATCAAAGGTCCGGCAAGAGGCATCGGCATAGATCCGCAGTATCTGGACGTGACCATTCCAGCAGGACTTGAATTTATCCACCCCACCAAGCGCGGCTACACGGCCTTTATCTATATCACTGCTGGTGAGGGAACCGTTGACGGACAGAAAGTTAAAAACCGTTCGCTGGTTCTCTTCGAAGATGGTGAGGAACTGGCGGTCAATGCGGGCAATGAACCGCTCAGCTTTCTATTGCTGACCGGAAAACCCATTAATGAAATGATTTACTGGCGCGGTCCTATTGTCATGCATACAGCGGAAGATCTGGAAAAGGCTTTTCAAGAATATGAGGAAGGCACTTTCATTAAGCATCCAAAACCATAAACGGACAAATATGCAGGACGGACGGCAAATAACCGGACAAAGACACAAAAGACAACAACGACCTTCCCGTTCACCGAAAATAGAATGCACCAAGAACCCAGCCATGCTTTTATAGCAGCACGGATAAGGATAACAGCAGAAAAAGGACCCGGACTAGAAACACAGTAAAAAGAATCAACTTCAACATCGGGGGAAAAGATGAGCGAAACGAAAGTAATGAATAGATGGTTTGCTGTAGCAGGGGCAGTGCTCATGCAGCTGGCTCTCGGAGCAATCTATGCATGGTCGGTATTCACCCCGTCACTTATTGAGGCCGGATGGAGCAAATTTCAGACTCAGGTTGTTTTTTCCATCGCCTTGGTCAGTTTTGCACTTTCCATGGTCTGGGCCGGAAAAAAACTCGCCAAATGGGGCCCCATGAAACTTTCCTTCCTCAGTGCCCTCGTATTGGGAGCGGGCTACGCCCTTGCCGGTCTTGTCGGCGGAACAAGCTTTACCGCCCTTTGCCTTTTTATCGGACTCATCGGCGGGGCCGGGATCGGCCTTGGTTACGTTGTCCCCATTGCCGTGGGTATGCGCTGGTTTCCAGATAAAAAAGGCTTTATCACCGGACTGGCCGTTGCAGGATTCGGCTTCGGAGCCATGGCCTGGGTCAAGCTCGCCGGGGCTTGGGGTAACCTGATCGGAACAATCGGTCTTTCCTCCACCTTTTCACTTTACGGCCTGCTCTTCTGTTTGATGATCGCAGCGGGTGGATTCTGGATGCGCTTTCCCCCGGAAGGCTGGGCACCAGAAGGCTATCATCCTGAAACAAATGTTGATGCAGCAAATGATGCTGAAGAAGAAAATTTCAGCACCGCTGAAATGCTCAAAACTCCGCAGTTTTTCCTCATTTTCGTCACCTTCACCTTCAGTGCCGCAGCCGGACTCATGTCCATCGGCCTGATGAAACTCTATCCCATGGAAGCCTTGCAGGCATCCGGGCACAGCATGACAGAGGCCAGTGCCATAGCAGGAACTGCCATGGCTGTATTTTTCAGCCTCGCTAACGGACTGGGCCGCATAATCTGGGGAACCTTGAGTGATAAACTGGGCCGCAAACGTTCCATCCTGTTCATGACCGCCATTCAAGGCGCAACCCTGCTGGCATTCACCTCCATGGCCGGGAACACATTCCTGCTCTATGTGGGTGCAACCATTATCGGCTTCAACTTCGGCGGCAACTTTGCCCTTTTCCCCACCATCACGGCTGACACCTTCGGTACCAAAAGCGTGGGCCAGAACTATCCGTATATCTTCCTCGCATACGGAGCGGGCGGCATCGGCGGGCCTTTGCTTGGCGGAGTACTCGGAGATATGGGTAACTTCCCGCTGGCCTTCACCATCTGCGGGCTCTGCTGCTTCATCGGAGCAGCGGCAATATTCATGGTCAAAAGGCCGCACCGAAGCTTAAACGCCAGCCCGGAAACATCCAGCTAGCAAATTTTCATCAGGGTTTTGAGAACTTCTCATCTCTGATGAAACTCCTAACGGAAGCTTAGCTCATTTAACTTCCGTACCCCCTAAAACTCCTCGCCCGATGCACGGTGCATCGAAGCGGGGAGTTTTTATTTTAAAGGACTCTTCCTATTGAACTTAGCTCCTGAACCGCATACCATCCAACATCAATCATCCTAAAGGAGTCACCCCATGCCCCAATCCCGCTGCCAATGGGCAAAACACGACCTCGAAATCGCCTACCACGACACCGAATGGGGAGTCCCCCTGCACGATGACCGACGCCACTTTGAATTTCTCGTTCTGGAGGGCGCACAAGCCGGACTCTCATGGCTGACCGTGCTTAAAAAGCGTGAAAACTACCGCAAAGCCTTTGCTGATTTTAATCCTGAAATTGTTGCCCGCTTCACTGAAGATAACATTGAACGTCTGCGTCAAAACGAAGGGATTATCCGCAACAAACTTAAAATAAACTCAGCCGTGCGCAATGCCCGGTCCTTTCTGGATATTCAAAAAAAATTCGGCAGCTTTGATAACTACATCTGGCAGTTCACAGATGGATGCACGATTCAGAACAATTGGAAATCACCTGAAGAAGTCCCTGCCAAAACAAAAGAAGCGGAAGCCATGAGCAAGGATTTGAAAAAAAGAGGATTCAATTTCGTAGGACCGACAATCTGCTATGCTTACATGCAGGCCACCGGAATGGTTAACGATCATCTAGTGAGTTGCTTTCGGCACAAAGACCTGTTTGATGCTGGATAAGATGCACGGAAACATAGCTTTCAAATATACAATTAGCATACGCACCAAGCCTTGACACACCGCCATTCAAGCACTAATTCTTACGAGTTGCCCGAAAGCGCAACCAATGAACCGGAACCGGATTTTATAAACCCGTCCGGTCTTTTTTTTCTAATGAAATTTTAACAGGCATACGCGCCCGAAACGAGGCCGGCCTGATAAGGAGAATTTAAAATGGCTTACGATGTAAAACTTTTCAAAATTATCAACGGCGACATGGTTATCGGTAAATGGGACGCAGAGAACAACCTGATCAAAGATCCCGCAGTACTCCAGACCGTTCCCGCACAGCAGGGCGTACAGATGATGATCCTGCCTTTCGGCTATCCCTTTGATAACGAAATCGAAGGCGAAATCGAAGGCCGCCACATTCTCTACACCTACCAGAACTGCCCTGAAGATGTTTCCACCAAGTATCTCGAAGCTTCCAGCAACCTGACCCTCTCTTCCGGCGGTCTCGGCGGCATGGGTGCAGGCATGGGTGGCGGAAATGTTTCCGATATTTCCGAACTGCTTAAGAAATAGTATAGTTTTATAAGCCTCTGGCGGGTCTTCGACGACACCGCTGTTATCACGTATCCGTAAAACTCAAAGCAAAGCTTTTCGTTAACGGCTACGAGTCCTGCCGGGGGCCTTAAACCCTTTGAAAAGGGTTTAAAAATCCCAAACTTTTTTAGTAAAGCTTCGCCCCTCGTATTCAAAGACCGTCTTAGTGTGCTACATGCGAAGCATAACTAAAACGTCTTTTGGGAAGAGGGGATGGGGTCTTGGGAAGGGGAGAAACCCTTTTGGGCGTTAGCAAAAGGGTTTCTCCCCTTCCCCAGCCGCCGGAGGCATACTCTATAGGATTTAAGTTTTGAAAAAGCTGCTCCCCCTTTTGCCCCGTCCTACCCGTTATCTGGGTTCGGAATGGGGTTCCGTCCACAAGGACCCCGCTAAGGTCAAGGCGCATATCGCCATTGGTTTCCCTGATCTTTATGAAATTGGTATGTCCTACCTTGGACAGAAGATTCTTTACGAGATCGTCAACCAGCATAAAGATTTCTACGCCGAGCGTGCCTATACGCCCTGCGAAGAAACTGCCGAAATCATGCGTGAACACGGCGAACTGCTGGCTACCCTTGAAAGCGACACCCCGCTAAAAGATGTGGACGCGCTGGGCATCAGCCTGACCCATGAGCTGTGCTACACCAACGTGCTCTTCATGCTCGACCTTTCCGGCATCCCGTTCAAATCCGCAGACCGCGACGATTCATGTCCGCTGGTCATCGGCGGTGGCGGAGCCTGCTTCAATGCCGAGCCTGTAGCAGATTTCTTTGATGTGATCATGCTCGGTGACGGCGAAGAATCCATCATCAAAGTCATGGAGATCATCGCCGAATGCAAGGAGCAGGGACAGGGTCGTAAAGCACGCCTTGAAAAGCTTGCCGAGCTACCCGGAATCTACATTCCTGAATTTTTCGATCCTGAGAATCCCGGTGATTTCTTTGTAGAAAAAGCGGTGGTGGAAGATTTTGAACCTATCCCCTTTCCCAAAGAACAGATCCTGCCATACGGTCAGGTTGTCCATGATCGTCTGACCATGGAAATAGCCCGTGGCTGCACACGCGGCTGCCGCTTCTGTCAGGCTGGAATCATCTATCGCCCGGTCCGCGAACGTACCCCGGAAACCCTGACTAAAGTCCTCATGGAAGGGCTTGAGGAAACCGGATACGAAGAGACTTCCTTTCTCTCACTCAGCACCGGGGACTACTCCGCGCTGGATACCCTTTTCGCTCAGTCTTTCGATAACTGCGCAGCCGAACAGATCTCAATTTCACTACCTTCCTTGCGTGTCGGTTCCCTTTCCGAGCCGATTATGGAGCGAATCGCCACCATCCGGCGCACCGGGGCCACCCTTGCTCCCGAAGCCGGAAGCCAGCGCATGCGTGATGTCATCAACAAAGGCATCACCGAAGAAGCACTGCTGGACCATGCACTCATGCTTTACGAAAACGGCTGGCAGAACATCAAACTCTATTTCATGATCGGTCTGCCCACTGAAACTTTCGAAGACCTTGATGCCATTGTCGATCTTTGCGTCAAAGTTCGCGACGTAGCCGGTAGGCACATTAAGAAACTAAACATTACCGCTGCGGTTTCGCCTTTCGTGCCCAAACCGCACACCCCCTTCCAGTGGGAACGCCAGATTTCACTTGAGGAAATCGGTGAACGGCTGGACTACATGCGCGAAAGATTCAGCAGACAGAAACGCATCAATATGAAATCCCACATTCCGCGCATGACCTTTCTCGAAGGTATTTTTTCACGCGGAGATCGCAGGCTCGGCCCGGTAGTTGAAAGGGTTTACAAAAAAGGTGCGCTCTTCTCAAGCTGGAAAGACCACTTCAAACTTGAGCCTTTCCTTGAGGCCATGGAAGAAGAAGGACTTGATCCTCTGGAATTTACCGGAGCGCGGGAACATGATGCCCGTCTGCCGTGGGATCACCTCTCTGCCGGGGTCAGCAAAAGATTCCTGCTTGCGGAACTGAAACGCGGTATCTCCGAAAAAATCACTGGTGATTGCCGTTACGAAGAATGTCGCAACTGCGGAGTCTGCAACTTTGACGGACGCAAATCTCTGCTTAAAAAGCAGGCTGAGACAATGGACCTACGTCCCAAAATGGTCTTTGAAAGCCGCGACCAGACCGGGGATGTTCCTGATTTCGTACAAGAAGAAAAGCCGGACCTCGGCATCAAGGGCAGCCATTTCAGACTCTGGTACACCAAAACCGGAACTTCGGCCTACCTTTCACAGCTTGACCTGCAACCGGTTATCGAACGAGCCATGCGCCGCGCCGAACTGCCGCTGACCTTCTCGCAGGGTTTCCACCCCATGCCGCGTATGTCCTTTGGGCGTGCACTGCCTGTTGGTGTGGAAAGTATGAAAGAATGGATGAACATTATGCTGCGCACTGAAATAGGTGCACAGGACTTGGTGGACCGCCTCAATAAGCAAATGCCAATCGGCATGAAGATTGTGGGCGCTGATCCGCTGACCTTATCCAAAAAGCAGAAACACCCGGAAGTGGAAGACTTCACCCTGATCTTCACCTGTTCAGATGAAGAAGCAAAAGACAAAATGGACCGCATACGCGAATACGCCCAGTCGGACGAATACGTTGTTTCCCACACCACCAAGAAAAAGGTGAAGGAGAAAAACATCCGCCCCATGCTGGTCAAATTTGAAGAAATAAACGAGAGAACCCTGAAGATGACCTTCGATTGGACTACATTATATATGAGTCCGGTCAAGATGATCGCCGCCATCTGTCCCAGCACAACGCTGCTGGACTTTGATCTGATCAAGACGGATCAGCGGTTTGAGTAAATAGATCAAAATCTTCAGACGGCTTAGAAAGTGCCAGATGCAAGGCGCGCAAAAAAGGCAGGAACGAAGCGTATTAAACATACGTGAGTTTCTGCCTTTTTTGCTGCAACGCCGCAGATGGTGCTTTATAAGCCGTCTGACTACCATTCAAAGAACGGCGGGCCATCCTCGGTTATATCCAAATTGATAACCTTGTAGGCATCGCGGGTTTTCTCTCCCGGCCTTTTAATATTAATGATCACCGGGTCCGATCCCAGCCCCACGGTTGTAAACTCAAACCGCCAGCGTCCGAAATCACCCATCATGCCGGAATCAGGCTTGATGATCTTAAACTTATCCAGACTGACCATTGCCGGATTAAAGGAAACCCCGTCAAACTGATATCCGCCTGATCCGGGATTACGCATTTCGAAAGCAAGCTCTTCACCGGGCATCAGCCCAAGGCTTATTTCATACTTTCCATCCATGTCATACTCGGTAATCGAGTCGGCAAAAGGATTCAGGGATGCGCATCCGCTAATAATAAAAGTCAGAAAAAACAGGATCAACAGCCGATTATACGAATTATATTTTTTTATTTTCATAAATTCTGCATTTTTATGTGCCCATTTTGACACTAAAGTTAATAAAATATTTTTCCTAAAACATTTCAGCACGTTAACAATTTGAGAAAAAACTGATTCAAGTGTAATAATATTAACCGCATACGGCAAGGGGAAGCCGTACGCTTTAACTGTTTTACCAGTTATAATACTCATTTCGATGTGCGTCTAACTCAGGAATGTTCCTGAAATCCCGGGCGCTTGGTGCTTTTACTACTGTTTTTACCCTTTCTAAGGAGTGTGAGGATGAAACGTTCATTACTGTTTCTTGCGCTTGTTGCTATTCTGAGTCTCGGACTTGCCGGATGCAGCGCAGAAAAAAAAGAAGAGGCCCCTGCCAAAAAGGAAACCGCTGAAACTGCTCCCGCAGCTGCTGCCGGTAAAACCCTTAAACTGGCTATGGATGCCGACCCTGTATCTCTTGACCCTCATGTACAGCTTTCCGGTGGTATGCTTCAGTACTCCCACATGGTTTTCGATCCTCTTGTTCGCTGGGCCAAAGACGGTTCCTTTGAACCCCGTCTTGCTGAATCCTGGGAACGTATTGATGATAAAACCATGCGTTTTCACCTGCGCAAAGGTGTAAAATTTCACTCCGGCAACCCCTTCACCGCTGAAGACGTTGTCTGGACCATCGAACGCCTCAAGAAAAGTGCTGACTACAAAGGCCTGTTCGAGCCTTTCTCTCCCGCAAAAGTTGTTGATGCCAACACTGTGGACATCATCACCAAAGAGCCATACGGCCTGCTCCTGAACATGGCTACCTACATCTTCCCCATGGATAAGAAGTTCTACTCCGGTAAGGACGAATCCGGTCAGCCCAAAGACGCTATCGTCAAGACTGGTCCTTCCTTTGCCAACGTGAACGAATCCGGTACCGGTAAATACGCTGTTGCCGAACGCGAACAGGGTGTACGCGTGGTCTTCAAAGCTTTCCCCGAATACTGGGACAAAGCAGGTAACGTAGACACCATCATCCTGACCCCCATTAAAAACGACGCTACCCGCGTAGCAGCCCTGCTTTCCGGCGATGTTGATTTCATCATGCCCGTTCCCCCGCAGGACCTGAAACGTGTTGATACCACAGAAGGTCTGCAGCTGGTAACCATGTCCGGTTCCCGCATCATCACTTTCCAGCTGAACCAGAAACGCCAGAAGCCTTTCCAGAACCCCAAAGTTCGTCAGGCTATCGCTTACGCTACCGATAATACCGGTATCGTAAATAAAGTAATGAAAGGCTTCGCTACTGTTGCCTGCCAGCAGGGCCCTGAAGGTTTTGCAGGTTACAATGCTGAACTCAAGCCCCGCTACGACCTTGAAAAGGCCAAGCAGCTCATGAAGGAAGCAGGTTACGAAAACGGCTTTGAGTGCACCATGATCGCACCCAACAACCGTTACGTTAACGATGAAAAAATCGCGGAAGCATTTGTTTCCATGATGGGTAAAATCGGCATCAAGGTTAACCTGAAGACCATGCCTAAAGCCCAGTACTGGGATCAGTTCGACGCACAGATTGCTGACATCCAGATGATCGGCTGGCATCCTGACACCGAAGACTCCGCCAACTACACTGAGTTCCTGCTCATGTGCATCAACAAAGAAACCGGTTACGGTCAGTACAACAGCGGTAACTACTGCAACCAGGAAGTTGATTCCCTCGTAATCGCTTCCCAGACTGAAACAGACCTGACCAAGCGTAATGCAATGCTCCAGAAAGTGGAAAAAATCCTCTACGACGAAGCAGCATTCGTTCCTCTTCACTGGCAGAACCTGTCTTGGGCTTCCAAGACCGATATGAACACCGAAGAGATCGTAAACGTACAGAACTTCCCCTACTTCGGCGACCTCGTCATCAAGTAAGGGTAATTCTTGATAAAGTTAAATTAAACAAAGGGAACTCCGCAAGGGGTTCCCTTTGCCATGTCTGAAAGACTACTTTTCTAAGCACAGCCAATCCCTTAATCGGGATTCCAAAGGGGCTTAGTTCCTTTGGCCGCCGGAGGCGAAATAATTCGTCAAAAGCGCGAAGCGCCTCAACTGTTTGCCGTCTGGAGTTAATTAAAAAATGTTTGCTTTTATAGTCCGAAGGATCGCACAGGCGATCATTGTAATGCTGATCATCAGCTTCATCGGCTTTGCCATCAAGCAAAGCTTCGGTGACCCGGTCAGGGAGATTACGGGGGTTTCCGTATCTGCTGCTGAAAGGGAAAAAATCAGGGACGAGCTGGGACTCAATGATCCATTCATGGTCCAGTTCGGCCGCTTCATGCAGGGAGCGGTCAAGGGTGATATTGGAAAATCATTCTTCTACAAAAAATCAGCCCTTGAAGTTATTCTGAGTAAGGCTCCGGCAACCTTAGAACTCGTTATGTGTTCCGCCCTGATCATTGTAATTTTTTCCATACCGCTGGGCATTTATTCCGCTATCAGGCCAAAGGCCCTCTTTTCGCGGTTTGTCATGGGTGGGTCCATTGTCGGGGTTTCAATCCCGGTTTTTCTGACCGCGATCCTCATGATTTATGTTTTTTCGGTGGAGCTGCACTGGCTGCCATCATACGGGCGCGGCGAAACAGTCAACATCGGCGGCTGGCGCACAGGATTTTTAACTGCCGACGGCTGGCTGCACCTGATCATGCCTTCCATCGCACTCTCTTCCATCATGCTCCCGCTTTTTATTCGACTCATCCGCTCCGAAATGATGGAAGTTCTTGAAAACGACTACATCAAATATGCTTGGGCCAAAGGACTTACCCCTAAGCGGGTCTGGATTGTCCACGCCTTCAAGAACACCCTGCTCCCGGTTATCACCGTAGGCGGTGTCCAGCTTGGAACGATGATCGCCTTCACCATTCTCACTGAAACCGTATTTCAGTGGCAGGGTATGGGCTTCATGTTCATTGAGGCAGTGGAACGCGGTGATGCTCCGCTCATGGTGGCCTACCTCGTTGTGGTTGGACTCATCTTTGTTGTTGTTAACACGGTGGTTGACGTCATCTACGGACTGGTCAACCCGCAGGTCAGAATAACGGGGCAAAAATAAATGAAAACCAGATCACGCTGGCAGAGATTCAAAGAATCATATTTTCTGCACGACTTTCTGCACGACAAAGTTGCCCTCACAAGCTTCATTATTTTGGCCGTGCTTCTGTTCATGGGTTTTGCGGCACCGCTTATCGCGCCTTTCAACCCATATGATGCCAACAACATCAACATCATGGACGCGGAAATTCCGCCCTCATGGCTCCCGGGCGGAAACAGTGCTTTTCTGATGGGAACCGATGCACAGGGTCGCGATCTTTTTTCCACCATGCTTTACGGTATGCGCGTTTCCTTGATCATCGGTTTCGGAGCTGTGGCTTTGCAGGCTTTCCTCGGCATCATGACCGGACTTGTTGCCGGATTCATGGGCAAAAGGGTGGAATCCATCCTCATGCGTATTGCCGATGTGCAGCTCTCTTTTTCAACTTACATGGTCGCGATCTTCATCTCAGCGATCTTTCAGGCTGCCTTCGGGGTCGCCAAATATGAAGAGATTGCTGTTCCGCTCCTGATTTTAGTAATCGGCTTCGCTGAATGGCCGCAGTACGCCCGTACTGTACGCGCCTCGGTGCTGGCGGAAAAAAAGAAAGAATATGTAGAAGCGGCAAGAGTCATCGGGCTTTCCCAGAAACGTATCATGTGGCGCCACGTACTGCCCAATACCCTTTCCCCGGTATTCGTTATCTCCACAATTCAGGTGGCTAACGCCATCATGAGTGAAGCTGCGCTTTCCTTTGTGGGACTAGGCATGCCTGTAACCCAGCCCTCGCTGGGATCACTGATCAACGTGGGCTTCGAATACATCTTCAGCGGTTCTTGGTGGATCACCATGTTCCCCGGCATTGTACTTGTTGTGCTCATTCTGGTCATCAACTTGCTCGGCGACTGGCTGCGCGACTTCCTCAACCCGAAACTCTACAAGGGGTAAACAATGCAGCCACTTCTTGATGTTAAGAATTTAAGTGTCGAGTTTGCATTGCGCCAAGGTCCCCTTGAGGCTGTCCGCAATGTAAGCTTTACCCTCAACAAAGGTGAAAGACTTGGTCTGGTAGGTGAATCAGGTGCTGGTAAATCCGTAACCGGATTCTCCATCATCAACCTGATTTCCAAGCCCGGACGTATCTCAAACGGATCAATCATGTTCGAAGGGCAGGATCTCGCGAAAATGCCTTTTGATAAAATGCGCGGCATTCGCGGCAATCGCATTTCCATGATCTTTCAGGATCCCATGATGACCCTGAACCCGGTACTGACTATCGGGACCCAGATGATTGAAACCGTGCTGGCTCACATGGATGTTACCCGCAAGGAAGCTGAAGAAATTGCGCTGGAAAAACTGCGCAAAGTCTACATCCCTTCCCCGCGCAAACGTCTGGCCCAGTACCCACATGAATTCTCAGGCGGCATGCGTCAGCGTATCGTCATCGCCATCTCACTTTTGACCGATCCGGCCCTGATCATTGCCGATGAACCGACCACAGCGCTGGACGTAACCATTCAGGCTGAGATCATGGACCTGCTGCTGGAACTCTGTGAAACCGACAACATGGGGCTGATCCTGATCACCCATGACCTTGCGGTTGTATCAGAAGTAACCCAGCGCATCGCAGTCATGTATGCGGGCGGGATTGTGGAAACAGGTTCCACCCGTCAAGTAACGGAAACTCCGGGCCATCCCTATACTCAGGGACTTATCGCCGCGCTGCCCCAATCCGGCGGAGCAGGCGATCGTTTGACTCAGATTCCCGGTGCCATGCCTTCACTCATGCATATGCCCGGCGGCTGTCCCTTCCATCCCAGATGTTCGCACTGTACGGATATCTGTAAGCAGGAACTCCCCGTGCTGAAAGAAAATAAATCCGGTATTTTGGTGGCCTGCCACCATGCCGACAAAGTATAGAGATTCGTCATGCCAACCGATTCCCTCGTAAAAATAAAAAATCTGGTCAAGCACTTCGACATTTCCGGCGGGTTGCTCGACCAGCTGCAAATGGAAAACGGACGCATCGCACGCAAACGCACCATCGTCAAAGCTGTCAACAATGTCAGCTTTGAAATCCAGAAAGGTGAAACCTTAAGCGTGGTCGGCGAATCCGGTTGCGGTAAATCAACCCTTGCAAGAACCGTCATGGGCCTTTATCCGCCCAACTCCGGTGAAGTTATATATGGTGGTGAGCGGATCGATAACCTGCCCCACGGGCGGATGCTTCCCTACCGCACAAAGATGCAGATGGTCTTTCAGGACCCCTACGCCTCGCTGAACCCGCGCATGACCGTGCGCCAGATCATTGAGGAACCCATCTACTTTCACAACAAGGGTATTTCAAGAGGCGACGCAAAGAACAAACTGCATGAAGTCATGCGCAGTGTAGGAATGGACCCGGACTGGGCTGGTAACTACCCCCATGAATTCTCCGGCGGACAGCGTCAGCGCATCAGCATTGCCCGCGCTCTGGCTGTTGAACCGGAATTCATCGTGGCTGACGAACCCATTGCCGCGCTGGATGTTTCAATTCAGGCCCAGATCCTGAACCTGCTCATGGATGCACAGCAAGAACGCAATCTGACCTATTTGTTCATCAGTCATGATTTGTCCGTTGTTGAACATATCTCCACCCGCGTGGCGGTAATGTATCTGGGCAGTCTCTGTGAACTGGGTACTGCCAAGGAAATCTTTGCCCGTCCGCAGCATCCCTACACAAGGGCACTGCTTTCGGCTATCCCGACCCTTGGCGGGGAAAAGAAAAAACACGTGCACCTTTCCGGGGACGTGCCAACTCCCATTAACCTGCCCACAGGCTGTGTATTCCATGGCCGCTGCACCTTCGCAAACGACCGCTGTCTGGAAGAAATTCCCCGCGCACGCAATCTGGAAAACGGTACCCTCTGTGCCTGCCACGCTGTAGAAGAAGGCAGACTATAGATACATAGACGTTAAATCAACGCATTTCCAGTCGACAAAAACAGCAAGGCCCGTTTATAAATAATAAACGGGCCTTTGTATTGGCAGAAGAAAAGAAAATCAAAACCTATAAAACAGCAACCGGAAGACCTATAATTTTCTCCATTAAAACCACAGCACAACACCCCTTTTGCTGAGGGAATTCCGTTACACAACGGGTTTCTAATCGACTTTTTAAAAAAGCCTGCTTATAACGGGCAGGCTTTTTATTTCACAAACAAAAGAATATATTATAAAGAAAGTACACAACAGCTTACTTGATACTAATGATTTTTTCAGAGAGGGTTCGATGGGCGACATGTTTCAAGTACTTGGTGTTTTTTCCAAAAACATCAAAGACCATACCGGTGCCGGAGCAACCATGCAACGGGCCGAGAGCAAAACATTTTATTATGTTACGCGCTCTGGTGTGGACCAATTTCAAGTTCAGCCCCTCAATGACCGAAACATCCCTTCAGGCGTAGTTGTTACTTTAAGCAAAAAAGAGTTCATCACCCAATACGCCCCTGAAATCGACTACTACGAAAAAAAGACCCTTCCAGCCCTGAAATCCCTTCACGCCAAAATCGAAAAAGGTGAGAAAGAATTTCTGGACGGCAATCTGGATGAAGCGGAGCAGTCCTTTACAAAAGCTCTTTTTCTGGACCCGGAACATCCCAAAGCTAATCTGGGCATGGGGTCGGTTCAGTGTACCAAGAAGAATTTCAAGAAGCTGTCCGGGATCATAGACAGGCTTTTGAACAAAGATGAAGTTTTCATGGAAAGCCAGCGGCGGGAATTCAACCTTTTTGCTATCAGCCTGCGCAAACAATCTCTATTTGAAGAAGCTGTAACTTTCTATAACAAAGCAATCCAGATCAATCCCTACGATGAAAATTTGCATTTCAATACTGCCAGAGCTCATTTCGACGCCGGAGACAATGAAATGGCGTTAATTCACCTTGATAAAGCACTTGAAATTGCACCCTCACTTGAAGTAGCCTCCATGTTCAAGAAGTACATCATCAAACGGACTAAGAAATGATCTCTCAAAAGGAAAAACTGAAGGCTGCCTGCACTCCCGGGCTTAAAATTACCATTGAACTGGGAGGACTGAACGATAAAGCCCCGACAATTGTGGTCGGTGGTGATTTCACCAAATCCCTCATCGTCAAAGAACCCATGGTTCACCATGCAGACCGCGCCCTGTGGGCCGAATATCTGTATCCGGGAAATGAGGCCACCATACGCTATATTTTTGAAGGGATTGCTTCAGGTTACAAAACCGAAGTGATCAGGATGATCAGCTCGCCGGACCGACTCCTTTTCCTCAAATATCCTAAACGGATCGAGTCATATAATCTCAGAAGACATAAAAGGGTTTCCTGTTTCATGGAAGCAAAGGTCGAACTCGGCAAAGAAAAGACTGTTGCTGTGCTGGAAGATTTAAGCACCAGCGGCTGTTGCATCAGCTATATCCAGGACAAAAAATATGCAGACCCTGAAATAGGGGATGAAATGAAGGTCTACTGTCCCTACTTCACGGAAAACGGGACCACCTTCATTCCCTGCAAAGTACAGCGCTGCACCAAAGATTCACGGAAAATCATGCTGGGTATGACCTTTGAAAAACCATCTCCGGAAATCCTTATTAAAATACAGGATTACATCGCCACCATCCTCTACCATTCCTGATAAAATTTCAAAAAAGAAGCCCGGTTGAGTCACTCAACCGGGCTTCTTTTTTAATAAACTAATTCTTTTTATTTCGGACCGTCAGTCCCAAATCTTCAAGCATGGTCAGGTCATGGTCTATGCCTTGACCGGATACAGTCAGAAAATCACCAACCATCAGCCCGTTACATCCGGCATGAAAAATAAATGATTGCAATGAGCGCAGCGCGGCCCGTCCTGCGGCCATACGTACCTCAGCATGAGGATTGACCAGCCGGAACATGGCAATGGTCAACAGAATTTCAAGAGGCTGCAAAGGCTCCACATTCTCCAGTGGAGTGCCCGGAATCGGAATCAAGAAATTAAGCGGAATGGAATCAACTTCCAATTCAGCAAGGGCCAGTGCAAGCTCCACCCGCTGCTGATGACTTTCGCCAAGCCCCAACAGACCGCCGCTACAGACCTCAAGTCCGGCCTTTTTAGCATCGCGCACCGTGCGCACTCTCTCCGCATAACTATGAGTTGTACAGACATTGGGGAAGTAACTTTCGGAGGCCTCAAGGTTATGATGGTAGCGAATCACGCCGGATTCATACAGCTTTTCCAAAGATTCAAAATCAAGGCAGCCCAACGAGGCGCAATGATTGAAACTTTTCCCGCGCATACCATCCACAGCTTCGCAGACATGATCAAGAGACTTACCCTTAAGTGCCCTGCCGCTGGTCACGTAGCTGAAAAATTCAAGAGGAGATTGTCCGGCTTTCTCAGCGCAATCACGAATTTCCTGCACTGACATAAGCGGATAGGCTGGAGCCGGAGTTCCCTTGAAATGGCTGGACTGGGCACAAAAGGTACAATCTTCGGAACAGTTTCCACTACGCACATTGGCGATGGAACAAAGGCTCACCTCACGTCCGAAACGGCGCACGGTCATGGTATGTGCGGCGTGAAGCACTTCAGCCAGTTCCCCATGGGAAGCACCAAGTACCGAAACCGCAGTATGCTCATCAATAGCCCCGCCACCGTGAGCAGCGTCCCACAAAGCCTGTTTCTCTTTTCTATCCAATTTATATTACCCCTGAAGACCGACAACTTCACAGACTGCGGAAGTAAGGGCCTCAAGTTCAAGATTTGAAATTACATAGGGTGGCATCACGTAGACCAGCTTCCCGAAAGGACGAACCCAGACCCCACGCTTTACAAATTCCTGCTGAATGACTTCCATATCCACGGGCTTTTTCAACTCCACCACTCCGATGGCTCCGAGGCAGCGAACATCCGCCACCGCATTGGATTTGGCACAAGGAGCGAGACCGGAACAAAGCATATGGGTAATTTCAGCTAGCCGCTCTTTCCAGTCACTTTTCAGCAACAGATCTATGGAAGCGTTAGCCACAGCACAAGCCAGCGGGTTACCCATGAAGGTCGGTCCGTGCATGAACACGCCGCCCTTGGAGGAAATTCCCTCGGCAACCTCGCGGGTGGCAAGGGTTGCAGCCAGAGTCATCAGGCCCCCGGTAATGGCCTTGCCCACGCACATGATATCCGGGCTGATCCCGGCCAATTCACTGGCGAACATAGTCCCAGTGCGCCCGAATCCGGTAGCGATTTCATCGCAGATGAGCAACACATTATGCTCATCGCAGGCCTCGCGAACCCGTTTCAAATATTCCGGGGAATAAAAACGCATGCCCCCGGTTCCCTGCACCACCGGCTCAAGAATAACCGCCGCAAGTTCATGAGCATGCGCTTCAATCTTGGCCTTAAAATCTGCAAAATCTTCATCTGTGCATCCGGCATCAAATCCACATTGCGGGGCCTCAGCAAAAACATGTTCCGGCAAAACCGAGGTAAACATGGAATGCATGCCGTTAACCGGATCGCAGACCGACATGCAGCCGATGGTATCGCCGTGGTAACCGTTACGGATAGTCATCAGCCGGTTCTTTTCCGGTTTTTCCATGACATACCAGTATTGGATGGCCATTTTAATCGCCACCTCAACTGAAACCGAACCTGAATCAGCCAAAAAGACATGCTGCAACGGTTCCGGGGAAGTTTCGACCAGTTTCCGTCCCAGTTCCACCGCAGGTTCGTGGGTCAAACCGCCAAACATAACATGGGGCATGGTCTCGGCCTGATCACATAGAGCCTTACGTAAAACCGGATGGTTATAGCCGTGGATGGCACACCACCACGAAGACATGCCGTCAATAAGCTCAGTACCGTCCTCAAGGACAATTTTCACGCCTTCGGTACGCTTCACCGGAAAAACAGACAGAGGATTCGTAGCGGAAGTATAGGGATGCCAAAGATGGTCCCGGTCAAATTCGAGAATGGACATGATATGCCTCCGGCATTAAGAATCTAAGGCTTTATCTACAATTTCCCAGCATTTTGGATCATTGTAATCCCAATTTTCAATATATGGAATGGAAGCGATTACTTTTACTTCAGCAATTTTTTCGATGAACCGGATATTCTCTTCGGCTATGCCGAACTCTTCAGGCGCAGGCCGACTTACCGCGGTCATAACCAGCCCGGAAATTTCCAGCCCGGACTGCTGCAAGGCTGCGATGGAAAGCAAAGCTTCATTGATACAACCCAGCTTATTTTCTACAACCAGAATCACCGGATACCCAAGCTCTTTCATAAGATTGAGCATGGAGGATTCATCGCTCAAAGGAACCATTATTCCCCCGGCCCCTTCCACCAAAAGAAAGCCATCGTCCTCGCGTTCGCGTACTTTAGCTGCGATTTTTGCAGGATCAAGCTCCACCCCGGCAAGTCTTGCGGCCAGATGCGGAGAAGTAGGCGGCTCAAAAATATACGGGCATTGTCTATTGATATCCCAGACCGCCCCGGCAGCCCGGTAGACATCCCCGTCCGGGGAATCCAGAGACCCGTCAGGCTGGACAATAGCCCCGGACTGGACAGGCTTGATCGGCAATATGGACCGCCCGGATTTCATGAAGAAACGGGCAAGCCCTGCGGTAACCACAGTCTTGCCTACATCCGTACCTGTTCCGGTGATGAAAAAACCGGCAGACAATTTATTCACTCCCGCCGGATTCGATTACTTCCAGCGGATCACGATCACTTGTTTCAGCAAAGAAAAGCTCTTTGTCGTAAGGTCCGAAATGACCTTCATCACCAACAAGGGTAAAAAATTCAATGCGTGAGTAGCGGCGACAACGTCCCTCACTGACCCGATGGGTGATGTAATAATTGAATTTATCCGTGGAATGGGTGGATTGCCCCAGATCGATAACCCGGTTGTCAAACTCGCACCACGCATGGGCAACCCATTTATCATCCTTAAAGATCCAACCGTGGACAACCTCTACTGCGCTGTTCTCACTGGCAGGCTCAAGGCAGTATTCGTATGCGGAAGGTTGATTTCTACTCATTACAGCTATCCTTTTTCAAAGTATCCAGAGCCATTTTTATGGCACCCAGTGCATTACCCACTTCATGATGGGAGGGGAAAACAGCTTCGGTATGCAGTTTCTCAGCAACTTCAGGCAACAATTTCTGCGCAGCGGCACCGATCCCTACGATAGGCAGGTTCAAAGATGCGTCAAAGCTGACCAGTGAACTGGCTGCACGCCCGGAAATAAAGCCAGCCATGTTGCCGCCAATTTCCTTGCGCACAATATGTTCCAGCATGGCGTTTTCGATTTTGATCCTTGTCTCGGAAAGGACCATTGTTGCAAAACCTGTTGCATCAAGATCAAACGCCTTGCCCAGAATGACGGCGGCAGACTCAGAAACGGACTTGTCGCCAATTTCAAGCTGACCCTGAACATGGAGGGCATCAGTAGGAGTAAAGCCCACTTCTTCCACCAACTGTTCACGTACAAGCTTCTGGACCTTGCCGCCAAGACCTATCTCGCCAAGCCCGGTTCCGGCCATAATCTGACCGAAGGTGGCGGGACCGTTTTCAAAAAGATATTTCAGGACCACATCATCAGAACCGCTCTCCGCGGAAGGCCCGATTTTGAGCAAATGAGATTCATGTCCTTTGCCGATCCATTTATCAGGAGCGGGAATATCACCGGCCATGCACAAGGGCACAACTCTTCCCGGACCGACTTCAAAATTTCCAGACCTGTTGATGCGCGCAAAACTGTCACCACCCACGCCCACAGTAAACATCTCCACCGCTTCGACATGGGTTTCCCATTCGCCGATGATGGAACCGCTTTCCTGAATGGTGGGCTGGGAATTGCGGATCAAGGTAACATCGGTAGTGGTTCCACCCACGTCAACGATGAGCGCGTCCTTTTGCGGGGAATAGATGGAACCATAATAAGCGGTTGATGCCGGGCCGCTGGCAAAAGTGTCAGCCGCGCGCTGCACAGCCTCTTCCATGCTCATGGGGGTAGCGTTACCGCGAACCACAACCACGGAAGATCCGAGACCGCGTTCATCAAGGGCCTTGCCGACCCCGGCCAAAAATTCTTTCATTACCGGCATAAGCCGGGCATTGAGCACCGCTGTAGCTGCACGCTCGGCCTGTCCGGCACGGGTACTGATGGTGTGAGAACAAAAAACAGGTTTGGAATCGGTAAGTGAAATGGCTTTTTCAGCAATAAGCTCATGGGCGGGATTCTTGATACTCATGGCGGAACAAACCGCGTAAGCGTCCACATGTCCGGCCATATCCTGAATACCGTCCACAAGGGATTCAATATCCAGCGGATCTTCCTCTGCTCCGGTAATCTTGTGTCCACCCTTAACGTAACGCAGGGTCACCACAGGCAGCTTGAGTGCCTTGGTTGTGCCGATCATAAACAGACCGACCCTTGCGCCCTTGTTCTCAACAATGGCATTTGTGGCAAGGGTTGTGGACACAGAAACAAGGTTAACCTCGTCCGGGGAAATCCCGCTTTCCTTCATGGCCTTATCCAGAGATGAAGCCAAACCAAGGCTCAGATCATGATGAGTGGTGGGAGATTTGGCAGTCGCCACCACGCTTGAGTCTTCGCATTTTACAACAACAGTGTCAGTGTAGGTTCCGCCAGTATCAATACCGATTGCATAACCGCTCTCAAAACTCATTGCACATATATCCTTCGCCCGCAGGAGGCATTTTTGTTCGATAACAGGCCGCACCGCCGCAGACCCGACCAGTACAAATAATGCCGCTTTTCCCGATTGGCAAGGGCTAGGATTCATTTCATAAAGCAGACCCTAGGAAATAATGACGCCCGCATAGGCCACTACTCTTTCATAGTCCCCGGTGGCCTGTCCTGAATTTGTGTACTGCACCAGCTTACCGGAAGTAGATCCCAGCTTTTTCGCGGCAAACATCCCCATGGTCATGGGCAGGACACCACACATGCTGATCTGGTTAGATGAAACAATGGAATAAAGGTCGGACGGGTCCATGCGGATGATAGCCTCAAGAGCCATGGAATCAAGCTTCTTGGCCTGATCCGCAGAAATAAAATGGCTCATATCGGAACTGACCACTATTGAAACAGGCTCCGGGTGGTCTTCCATAATTTCCGCAATGACTTCACCGGCCTTACGTAAATTTGACGGGGAAGCTTCGGACACGCAGACCGGAACAATGCGCATATCCGGATTGATGTAATGCAAAAAAGGAACAATAACTTCAAGAGAATGTTCCCGTGAATGGGCTTTCTCATTGGAAACAAATCCAGCACCGCTTTCAATGAGTTTTGCGGACAATTCCTCATGTACATCCAGCTTACCTCCGGGAAATTCCCAGCTGCCTTTATCCCAAACCGAAAGAGGAGAGCCAAGCCCGGTGTGGTTGGGCCCGAGCAGGAAAACGGTGGAAGCAAGCTGACTCTGAGCAAGGGTCTTGCCACATGGTTCACCGGAAAACATGTACCCGGCATGAGGAAGCATGACCAGACGGTCAACAGCCCGGTCCATATGGGCTTCCGGTGTTCCAACGTACATTTCAATTTCTTTACGAAGCTGATCGGGACTATCCGGGTAAAACTGTCCGGCTACTACGGGCTGTCTGTTCATAATTACCTGCCTTAAAAATTATTGGAAAACAGGGTCCGGCTGGAATTTGGACGCATCCTGTTCAATCTTGTGAGTTGCAAGTGCTGAAGTTGCCAGACGGCCATACAGATCACCCGGCTTCTTCTCTGCCACTTCTTCCATCAGCTTCTTCCACTCGGAAATAGCCCCGGCCTTTTCATAGAGCTGGGCCAAACGAAACCGCGACGATGCCCACTCCGAATCAGTAAGAGGAATATATTTGTCATATTCAGCGGCCCATTTAAGAGCTTCACGGTAACGGCCGGAACTTTCAGCCGCAAAAATAGTCATCAAAATGCAATCCTTGATCTTTTCCCGGTCGCCACCGGTTTCAAGAAGCATGGAAAGGGCTTCCTGCGCATAGACAAAGACCTTCTTCAACTCCTTTTTCTTCATGGAAGCCTTGGACATGTAGTACATGGCGTAAGCCCTTGAAGATTGGGGAAGAAGCAGATTAGAGGCCAGTCCCGCCCAGAGCGGGGTGCTGCGTTCGGTCTCCCCGAGATTTTCATAAGCCATGGCCTGTGCGTATTCTATATGAACCTGCTGCTTGGGATCAAGCTTCCACCCATCCTTTGCAAGATCAACCAGCGCGGTAACCTTGCTCCAGGCCTGTTCATCAACATAAATACCAAGAGCCATATCAAGGGCCATAGCTGAATACTTTGGAATTTCCTCGCCCTGCAAATAACGGTCGATCAATTCCAAAGCCTTTGCAGGCTGCTCTTTTTTCCAAAAACTAAGAGCAACCCCGAGACGGGTCTCGTCATTTACGTCTTTGCCTTCATTATTCTGCTTGGCATACTTATTCCAGTAGCTGACCACCCGGCCATAGTTCTCATCCTTGACCAGTTCCGGTACGGCCTTATCAAAAACCCTTGTACCCAGTTCACTGGCCCGGTCACGCAGGGAACTGCGCGGATACTTATCCAGAAAATCATGCACCGCACCGAGGCAGTCCCCATACTTTTTGTTCCAATAATACCACATACCGAGCTTAAGCTGTGCCAACGGAGCCAGCGGGCTGTCGGGAAATTTATCAATAATATGGGTGTATATCTTCTGAGGCCTGAGATTGTATGGACGGTCGAAAACCTTATCCATCTGGCTCATGCTGGGATCATCGTAAATACCTTCCTCAGCAAGACGCATCATGGCAACAAGACCGCCCTCTTTATCGGGGAAATCCTTTGCTGCTTTTTCGTAAATTTCCTTGGCCGCAGACTTGTCCCCGGTCTTGAGATAAATATCGCCGATACGGGCCAGAACTATGTCCGCTTCCGGGGCTTCGGGGGAAAGGTTGTAGTAGGCCCAGTAATTCTCCCTTGCTGCATCAATTTTGCCCAACCTGTTCTGGGTATTAGCAGACATGAGCAGGAAACGCAGGTCTTCGATATAAAAACGGGGCCAACGTTTATCAATGTAATCAATAATTTGATAGGCCTGCTCATCATAACCAAGAGCATCTAAGGCCTTGGCCAGACCGAGAGCTGCATCGCGGACAATCTTGCTGTCAGGATACATCTGAACCAGATACTGAAACTGGTCCGCAGCCTTTTCATATTCCTTCATGCCTAGATAATATTCACCCCAGTAATAACTGACGTAGGGAATATTAGGATCGTTGGGATATTGAGATTTAAGCAGGTTAAAATAAGCTTTGGCTTCAGGCATGTTGCCGACTTTAAGGTTCAGCAAGCCCAGATTAAGCAAAGCCATGGGTACATTTGGCGACTTGGTGTCGGCGTTCATGGCCTCCATCCAGGCACTGGCAATTTCACCATAATTATCAGCCAGAGCTTCGCGATGCATCTCGGTCAGGGCCTCGGCCTTTCCGTAAAGGGCACGCAAACGCATTTCCTGCGGCAATTCCTTTATCAGAGAAATTTCAGTAAAACCCGCTATGGCAGCTTCTATCTCCCCTTCATCAAGCGCACCTTCCGCAGCAAGTAAAATACCCTTGGCAACCTTAATTCGATCTTCAGGGCTTATTTCCTGCTCACCTTCAACTCCCTCTTCGCCTTCAGCAAAATCTTCGGAATCCTCAACAGGATAGGCATCGGAATCAGATGCATCCTGCTCACCTTCCACAGCTTCATCACGAACATCTGTTCCGTTATCCACATCAGAAGGCTCTTCCACGCCACCCTCATCTTCAGGGGAGAGATAGTCGGTAGCCTCAAAGGAATCTCCATCTTGCGGGGGAGGAGCGACCTCTCCAGAAGCAACAGGCTCAGAAGCTTCTATTTGTCCGGTAACCTGTCCGGAAACACTGCCGGACGCCTGCCCCCCATTCTGAGAAGGAGGCGGGGCAATACTCCCGGAGACACTGCCCGATGCACTACCAGCGGACTGCTCTGGCGGAGCAACTGAACCTGATGCACCACCGGATTCAGGAAGCTCTGCTTCGTAAGCAGCATCCTGCACATCTGCACCTTCATCCATGGCTTCGTCTGTTGCTTCGTCAAAGGGCTTATCTGTAGGGGGAGGCGCAATAGTACCACCAGCCGAGCTGCCGGAACTATCCGGTTCTATGCGTCCTGCGACCTGTCCTCCGACACTTCCACCGGATTGCGTTTCGGTGGAATCACCATTGGACAAAACACGCCGGGCACTGCCCCCGGCACGGGCGGGCAGAATGGAAGTATCCACGGGCTGAGCCTGCCCCGGACCAACATTGGCTACCGGAGCACGGTAAGTATAAGGTACGGAATAAAATGGACGTTTCGTCGGCTGAGGAGATACCTGTTGCACCGGGGTTTCTTCCGCCGCCTGTTCAAGCTCCTGCTTAATCTGCGGGGATTCTTCATCTTCAGGTAAATCTATTTCATCGATGACCGGAGGCTGCGGTTCTTTTTTTACAACTTTTTTAGCAGCAGCGGCTTTATCGGCAGCGCGCTTGGCAGCAACTTTTTTACGGGCAGCCTCTTTAGCCGCAGCCTTCTTACGGTCAGCTTTTTGGCGAGCCGCTTTTTTACGCTCAGCTTCGCGTTTAGCCTTTTCCTTGGGGGAACGCCACTTGGAGCCGATGGGATCACGGAAAAATTCGATCTGCATCTTGCCGTTACCCGCAGGCATGCGGATAAAACCAAATCCGCTGGTCCGGGTTCCGATAGTAATGAAGCTGGGACCGACTTTCAAAGACTTGACGATACGCAAAGAAGAAAGCGGTGCCGGAGTTGGAGCTTTTTCTCCTTTTAACGCATTTTTGGGAAAAGAAATGGTAATCTGCTGCCGCCCGGTACGGGCAACTTTACCTGATAAGTTCTTCTGATCAAAGACAAGACGAATGGAATCCATGTCAGCCTTGGTCTCGATAAAATACTCCAAGGCGTAACCCGGATGAGGGCAGGCTAACCAAAAAATGGCCGCCAGAAAAAGGGTCCGGAAAACTCCGGTAAATCGGCTAAGCGTCACAATCAATTGTCGCTGCAATATTCCTGCCTACCCCTCACAAAACTCACACTTTTTTTTAAAATTTACTAAGTTTCCAAATTTCTTTTCTTAATCTTTTCAATGAGCGTGGTCCGCTTGACTCCGAGAAGTTCCGCGGCTTTGTTCTTCACACCACCGGCCTTTTCAAGGGCCTCGATCATGAGCCGATCCTCGACCTTCTCCAGAAAATCTTTAAGTCCCTTGGCTCCCTGCTCTTCCATATCTCCAAGGGTCGGCCAGTTAAACCCGACGGGTTGCATAAGCTCGGCAACCTTCTTCTTCGGTTCCTTACCCACATCCTTCCAGATTTTTTCCGGCAGGTCATCGGGAACGATCTCATCCTCATCACAAAGGATGCACATTCGCTCCATGAAATTTTCAAGCTCACGGACATTACCGGGCCAAGTATAGGAAACCATCATATCCGCAGCATCAGGATCAACCTTCAATGGCTCCATTTCCTTGTCTTCGCAGAAACGACCAAGGAAATGTTTTGCCAACAAAAGCACATCCCCGCCTCTATCACGAAGGGGAGGCAGATGCATGGGAATTACATTGAGACGATAAAAAAGGTCTTCGCGGAATCTTCCGGCAGCGACCTCGATTTCAAGATCACGGTTGGTAGCAGCCACGATGCGCACATCCACTTTTTTAATGGAAGTACCACCGACCCGCTCAATCTCCTTTTCCTGCAAAACCCTAAGGATCTTGACCTGAAGACTGAGATCCATTTCCCCGATCTCATCAAGGAAGATGGTTCCGCCGTCAGCCAATTCAAAACGTCCCGGACGGGAGCGTACCGCATGGGTGAAGGCCCCTTTCTCATGCCCGAAAAGTTCCGATTCCAGTAGTTCCTTGGGGATGGCCCCGCAGTTTACCGGAACAAAAGGCTTGTTCTTGCGTTTGCTGTTGTGGTGCAAAGCACGCACAAGCAGTTCTTTACCCGTGCCGGATTCCCCGGTGACCAGCACGGTACTGTCTGTCGGCGCCACCTTTGCGAGAATCGCAAAGACCTCCTTAAGCGCAGGACTGTTTCCAATTATACCACCTAAATTAAGAGCCATTCGGCCTCCAAAAAATTCTATTCCGGGGGAACTTTTTCGTTCTGTTCCGCCTTGTACGGACTACCCCATCATATAAACATGGGACAACCCTACACATTCACTGTCAATGAAATGACACAAAGTCAATATACATTTGAATTTTTCTTGTAAAAATCAAATAAAAAACAGCCGAATATCCTGATTTCGTATTCCATAAACAGGAATCACTCCATATCTTCCAATTCTTTGCCTTTGGTTTCTCGGACCAGAAACATGACAAAGAGAAAAGATAGAGCCGCGAAAAAAGCATAGATAGAGTAGGTTGATCCCAATCCGATCCACAGCACAAGCGAAGGAAATGAAGCGGAAACAATAAAATTCGCAACCCATTGCGCCCCGGCACCAAGAGCAAGGGCAGAAGCCCGGATACGATTGTTAAACATCTCACCAAGCAGCACCCAGACTATCGGTCCCCATGAGAACCCAAAGCAAAAAACGTAAAGGTTAGCGGAATAAAGCGCGGCTGTAGCCGAAGTTCCGCTCAACACCGGATGTCCGGCAGCATCAAGCGGGGCATTCCCGAACAGATAAGCCAGAATTCCAAGGGTAACCACCATTCCTGCTGATCCGGCCAAGAGCAAAGGTTTGCGCCCTATCCGGTCGATAAGGGCAATGGCGACCAGCGTGGTTACAATGTTCACAACTCCGGTAATAACCGTAATCCACAAAGAATTTTCTTCGGAAAACCCCACACTGCGCCAGAGCATGGAGCCGTAGTAAAAAATCACATTAATGCCCACGAACTGCTGCAAAACTGAAAGTCCCAACCCGATCCAAACGATGGGTTTGAAACCGACTTTCCCCTTGATAGCTGCAAACGAGGCCTTACTTTCAGTCTCGAGCGTAAGCTTGATCTCCTCGATCTTTTCCAACACGTTTTCCCCGAGAACCCGGCTAAAAATGCGTTCAGCCTCATCCTCGCGCCCGGTCCCGATCAAATAGCGCGGAGATTCCGGGATCATCATAGCCGCAAAGCCGTAAAGCAATGCTGGCGGAACTTCAGCCCAAAACATCCAACGCCATGTTTCAAAACCGAACCAAAGTACATTCTCAGCCGATCCCCCGGCAATACCCACCAACATGTAATTACTGAGCATGGCCACAAATATCCCCACCACAATGGCAAGCTGCTGCAATGAACCAAAACTGCCACGCAAATTTGCCGGAGATATTTCCGCAATGTAGGCCGGGGTAATGGCACTAGCCAGACCGATGCCGACCCCACCGAGAAATCGCCAGAAAATAAAATCCCAGACGCTGACCGGAAGCCCGGCTCCGATCCCGCTGATGGTAAACAAAAAAGCAGCAAGCAACATGGGCTTGATGCGCCCGTAACGATCAGAGACCGGACCGGAAAGCAAAGCTCCGATGGCAGACCCGATAAGCGCGAGCGATACTGACATACCCACCAGCACCGGGCCGACCTTGAAATGATCGCCCAGTGCAACCACTGCGCCGTTAATAACAGCAGTATCAAAACCAAAAAGAAAACCGCCAAGAGCTGCGGCAGCGGAGATGAGGAGAACAAAAATTATACTGGCGGATTTTTTGGAATTGGAAGTGGGACTTGCGGACATGCTCACCTTCTTAAAAATTGAGAGATTTGCAACAGAGTAACAGTAACAAACAATACAACCTGTTACCACACTCTCTGTAGCAATGTCATCACAACTTCAAAAAACAACTCGCTTGAAAATAAAAAAGGGAGATACCGACCAAAGTCAGTATCTCCCATTCTTTCTAGAGAAGCTCTCCCACTAACCCCAAAACCAACTATTAAAAGTTTTGGGGAAAGGAATGCAGAGGAAAACACTTTTTTCAAAAAGGGTTTTCCTTTGCCCGCCGGAGGCATTTTTTCTTATTTCTTAGCTCTCTTGGCAATCTCTTTAGCAGGAATAATACCGGTAGCGGAAGCGGAAACAATGTTTCCTGCCACACCCGGACCGTCACCGGCTACGAAGAGGCCTTCCAGCGCGGTTTCAAGCTGATCGCTGGTTTCCACCTGAGTTGAGAAGAACTTAATCTCCGGTGCATAGAGCAAAGTTTCTTCGTTGGCTACACCGGGCACTACGTCGTTGAGCTTTTCAAGACCTTCGATGAGGTTACGCACAATACGCTCGGGCAGGGCCATAGCGATATCACCACAGGTAACGTTCTTCATGGTCGGCTCGACAAAGCTGTTGCGTACACGGTTCCATGTGGAACGGCGACCGCGCTTGAGATCACCGAAACGCTGAAGGATGGGCTTGCCGCCACCGATGATGGTAGCGAGCTTACCGATGGATTCACCGTAAGCCTGATTATCGGTAACAGGTTCTTCGAGCACAACCTTGGACAGGAAGGCAAAGTTTGTGTTCTCGGATTTCTTGTCCATGTAAGCGTGTCCGTTTACACAAACGAAATCCTGATAGTTTTCAAGAGCTACGAATCCACCCTGATTGGTGCAGAAAGTACGGACCTGATCATCATAGGTGTTGGTGCGGATAAAGAAAGTAGGATCATAGATCACGGAACAAAGATCACGCATGATGTCGCCGTGAACTTCAACACGCACACCGACTTCGATACCACGCTGGGTAATAGCCAGGTCATGTTTCTTGGCTACACTGCCCATCCACTCGGCACCCACACGGCCCGGAGCAAGGATAACATTCTTGGCGCGGTATTCGCTTTTCTTGGTAACAACCCCGGCCAGCTCACCATTCTCGATGAGAATATCATCTACGTGCTCACCGGTGCGAAAGGTCACACCCTTTTGCATGCAGTAGTCGGCCATTCCGGCAATGTGTCCGGGCAGGTTATCACTACCAAGGTGCTTCTGCTTGATCAGCAGCAGATCGATGCCGTTTTTGAGGGCATCCTTCCTAATATTTTTAGCTTCCTCCATGTCGGTGGGATAAACCTTACCGTCCATTTTGAAGCGATTGAAAATTTCTTCGGTTTCATCAATGAGGGCTTTAGCCTCGGAAACAGACATAAACTGGGTAAGGTCGGTCTTACCGAGCTTGTGAATATAGTTGAGTTTGCCGTCAGAAAAAAGTCCTGCCCCGCCAACACCGGAAAGAATGTTGCAGGGTTTGCATTTAATGCATTCCTGATCCCCGGTTATGGGGCAATGTCTTTTCAGGGACGCCTTTCCCTTTTCAATGACCAGAACATCAAGATCAGTATTCTCACCAAGATAGAAGGCTGCGAAAAGTCCCGCAGGACCGCCGCCGACAATAATTACATCAAACTCTTTTTTCCCGTTCTCTTTCGGGCTCATAATATACTCCAGATTGGTCTTTTTAGCCTGCTTTACACAACACGCGCAGACATGCCAATATACGCTTTTAACCAGATATTTTCAAAAACACAACCTTTTCTTATTATTTTTCAAACCGAACAAAACATCAATCTAAACAAGATGTTACAAACCATAATACAGACAATCGGTTGCCGTTGAAGCGATCCCTCTTGACCCAGAGCAATTACTTTTCTACATGGTTTATTAAACCAAAAAGGAAAATTCATGAGACTGACAACCAGAAGCAGATACGGAACCAGAATGATACTTGATATCGCCATGCACTGTACATCAGGCCCGGTGCGTATCAGCGACATTGCCAGCCGACAGGGGCTTTCTACAAAATATCTCGAAAAACTTATCCGCGAACTGAAAAAAGCGGGTTTTATCTCCAGTAAACGCGGTCCCGGAGGCGGACACTCACTGGCCATGCCACCGGAAAACATCACTGTCGGCGCCGTGGTGAGAAGCCTTGAAGGAGACGCCGGGCTGGTTGAATGCCTTGATAACGATGAACTTTGCGGACGCATCGATAACTGCCCCACCCGTGAAGTATGGGTGAAGGCCAGCAAAGCAATGTATGCAGCCCTTGATGAAATATCTATCGCCGACCTGCTCAAAGAAGGATCGTTCTGCATTAAAACCAACCCCTACTAGACTACCACAAACCAAACTTTTCCACCCCTGATTCGTACCCGCGGATCAGGGGCTTTTGTTGTTACGAACAATATTGCCCACAGAATGTTCATAACTTCCGCCTACACAGATCAATTTATTCCCTTGCACATAGCCTGAACAATGCAGTATCTTGCTTTTATGATTTACAAACTAACCGCACTTATTGTCATTATCTGCGCCGCAGCCCTGTTCACCGCCGCACATTTTTCATCTCCCCCGGAAAATCTGGGTATCACCGGCGGAAACCTTTCCCCCTGCCCAAACAGCCCCAACTGCGTATCTTCACAAGAAACCAACAAAGATCATAAAATCCAGTCACTCAAAGCGAGTGGTTCAAACAAGACAGTTATGAAGAAACTAAGGTCCTGCATCAGAAAAATGGGCGGAAAAATAACAACCCGCAGCGGCCCATATCTGCATGCCGAGTTCAGGAGCAAATGGTTCCGCTTTGTGGATGACCTTGAATGTATTTATGATGAAGCTGAAGGCAAAATTGATGTTCGCTCCGCAGCACGGCTCGGTTATTCCGATTTCGGAGTAAACAAGAAGCGGCTGGAAGAGTTGCGCAAACTTTTTGAGAAAGAATAAAAAAAAACAGCAAAAGATACTATCAAGAACTAAAATACCACATCTTCACAACTATCAGTTTTAAATATTCGACGAATTCTCCTGCCTGAGCTTAAGGATTGAAGCTAAACCACTATCCGAAGGAGAAACAAATGAATTTTAACAAGAAGATTATGGTAATGCTTGGATTGGCAACTCTGCTCTTATGCATTGCAGGTAATGCTTTTGCCATGAAAGACAGCTACAATTACATGAGCCCAGCAGCACTGCAAAATGCTATTAACACCAAGGCCGACGTTGCCATCGTGGACATTCAGGTAGCTGATGAATTTAAATCCCACCACATCATGGGAGCAATCGAAACATGTGCCTATCCGGTAAAAACCGCCGCCGACACAAATAAACTCAACACTCCCCTAAGCAACCTCAAAAGCTCAACACAGCCCATCGTAGTAATCTGCCCACGCGGAAAAGGCGGAGCGGAAAGAACTGTCAATTATCTCGCCAAACAAGGAATTGCCCCTTACCGCTTATTCATCCTCACCAACGGTCAGGACGGCTGGCCCTATGCTGTTGAATCCAACTAAAAATAAAGCTTCACAAAAGCCCCTTCTGCCAACCCTCAGGCAGAAGGGGCTTTTAATTTGCTACAAGCACACTGCAAACAGCCGAGGCCTCTGCATTCAGCAACCTTTCGTAAATTGTTGACGTCACTGTGTAACTATTGTGTATTACCACAATACCCGCATAACTCTAATCAACGAGGCAAAAGGATGATAAAACTCGGTAAAGCTTGTCTTCTGGCAACATTATTTCTCCTTGCAACAACAATTACAGCCGCAGCAGAATGGAGATTTCCCGGAGAATTCGAAAAGCAGGAGCGGGTTTATCTCGGCTGGCTTAGCAAAGAATATGTTAAAGGCTACCACACCGATGATGTATTGCTGGAAATAGCCAAAAATCTTGCTCCATATACCGACATCGCCGTCTGTGTGCCGGACGTAATCCAGCTTAAACATGTGCAGGATCTGCTAAAAAAGAACAACCTGCCCATGAACAAAATTTCATTTCAGACCATCCCCTTCACCATGCTTTACTGGAGGGATTTCGGCCCCATATTCACAATAAACAAGCAAGGGCAAAAAAGCATCGCCGACTTCAGCTTCAACAGTTGGGGTTATTTTCTGCAATCGAACATTCATTCCCGGATAATGGAACGTATTGACCGGGATATAGCCAAGCAACGCAACATTCCTTCCAGAATGACCCGACTGATCAGCGAAGGTGGTGACAGGGAGCTCAACGGCAAGGGAACTTTACTGGTAACTGAAGCCTGTGAATTCCAGCGCAATCCCAATCTTTCACGTGATGACATTGAGACTAAGTACAAAGAAATGCTGGGAGCAACCAACGTCATCTGGCTGAAAAAAGGAACAGTTGACGACGATGCATACAACACAAGCACCTTACCCGGGCCCGACGGCAAAGGTGTTGCTTACCGTAGCGGCTCAGCTAACAACCACATAGATGAATTTTGCCGCTTCGTAGCCCCGGACACAATCCTGCTGGCCGAAGTAAGCGAAGAAGAAGCGGGCCATGGTCCGGTTGAAGCTGAAAACCGCCGCCGCATGGAAGAAAATTATCATATCCTTAAAAACGCAGTAGATCAGGACGGTAACCCATTTAAAATAATTCGCATCCCCATGCCGGAAACCCTGTTTTTTGAAATAACCCCGCAAGACGAGGTATACAACGGACTGGCTTCATTTCCCCGTTTTTCAGACGGAACCGCTTTTCCCGTAGGTCACCCGGTACAAGTTGTCCCGGCACAGAGCTATTGCAACTTCCTTATTTCCAACGGCGTAGTTCTGGCTCAAAAGTACTGGCGTGAAGGCCTGCCCGAGAAAGTCAAAAAACGCGATGCCGAAGCATTGGCTGTCCTGAAAAAGGCCTTTCCGAACCACAATGTAGTTGCCATCAACACCCTTGGAATCAACTTCGCAGGCGGTGGAATTCACTGCTCTACGCAGCAAGAACCGTACACAGGTAAATAATAAAAATACCATGTCAGCACTCCCGGGTTTAATCTGGTAGAATACCAGTAAAAGCGAAACTCACAAGGAGGGCTGACATGGCTAGACTAACAATATCATCAATCAGTAGGTTTGTGGAAGGCTTTCAGGGGCAACGTTTTTCCGTAGGTCTCGATGTCCATAAGCGCAGTTTTAGTGTGGCTTTGCTTAGACCAGACGGCATGGTTGAAAGCTGGACTACTCCTGCCGATGTAAAAGCCATAACCAACAGGCTGACTTCACTTCCAATATACATTTCGGCTGTGTGCTATGAGGCCGGACCGACAGGTTTCGGCCTAGCGCGCAGCCTCCGCTCCGCTGGCATCAAAGTTATCGTTGCCGCTCCAAGTCGTATTCCCCGCCCAGTTGCCGCTACCAACAAAACCGACAGTCTCGACTGCATAAAGCTTGCGGAACTTGCAGCTTCAGGATTGGTTCGATCAATCGCTGTTCCTAGTGAAAAAGAAGAAGCATTTCGTGCTTTATCGCGAAGGCGCCACCAGCTTACAGATTCAATTCGCAGAGCTAAGCAGCGCATCAGGTCTTTGTTTTTGGCTTTAGGCGTTGTAGAGCCAGCTGGCATAGATAGTTGGAGCAAGTCAGCGATTTTGGCTCTTGAACACCAACCGCTCCCAGCGGGGGCAGCCGAGACTCGCGACAGCCTTCTTGCAGAACTAAGGTATTTCATAATTGCTCAAAAAGAAGTTGATACGAAACTTGAACGGCTGGCGCAGGGACAAGACGAGGTGAGACGCATTGCCGCAATGAGGTCCGTTCCTGGAGTCGGAAAAGTCGTAGCAACAACGTTTGCAGCAGAAATATTTAACCCGAAACGTTTCAGTCACAGCAAAGAAGTTACAGCCTACCTCGGCCTTGCTCCGGTAATCCGCCAAAGCGGAGGCAGCAAAGGCAAAGCAACACTTCGTCCTGTTGGGCAACGGAGATTACGAAGCCTGCTTGTAGAAGCAGCATGGATCTGGAAGCAAAAAGACAAGTGGGCTCAGGAATTTTACAACAGAATTTTGGGCAAGCATGGAGTGCCACAGAAGGCAATTGCTGCGCTTGCTCGAAAACTTGCTGCTTTGCTTTGGCGATTAAGTTTGCCACCGGCAACAGCATAACGGATCGCGGGGGGCTTTTGGTTGCTTAGACAACGGAATAAAAATGGCGATCCATAATTGATTTGGTACCGAATCGGTACTTGGTGCCGCTGAGCACGAATAAGAAAAGGAGTATCAATCACTTACACCGCTAGGTGAGGGTATGCTACGGCCTATGAAAACTTAGAATTAGAACTGGCGGGGTGCTTGACAACGTGCCGCATAAGAAACTCCCGCCGGTAAATCCAGCGGGAGTTTTTTATGATCCAAAGTGTCGCCGCAATCGCTCAATCCATTCGGTAAGCAACTGCGGCTGTCGTCGGAGATCAGGTGGGGAAGATTCCCCTCTGCCTCCTTACTATAATAGTAAGCACTTATTCCGGCTTGGCAATACTTGCGAAGGCACAATGATTGTGGATTGATTCAAAACTTTCCACATCAACTTTGTACCATAAAATTTTCGGATGTTTTTCCAAGCCCATAGCGGCATTTCTAACCACATCCTCAACGAATGTAGGATTTGAAAAACTTTTTTCAGTCACGTGTTTTTCGTCCTCACGCTTGAGCAGAGAGAAGACTTCGCAGGAACCTGAAGCCTCGGCAATCTCCACCAGATCCTCAATCCAGACAAAACCCTTGGATTTGGTCCTGATGTGCACCACTGCGCGCTGGCTGTGTGCACCTTCGTCGCTGATGGCCTTGGAACAAGGGCAAACGGTCATGACCGGAACCTTCACTCCGAGGGTGAATTCCAGATTTTCACCGACCATTTCACCTTCCACCGTACACTCATAACTCATAATACCCTTCCGGCCACTGACCGGGGATTTCTTTTGCAAGCAGTAGGGAAAGCTGAGTTCCGCATGTGCGCGTTCGGCTTCAAGGCGGCGCAGAATATCACTGAGCAGATTGTAAAAACTCTGGTAATCCAGTTCCTCGGTCCAATCCTCCAATGCTTCCACAAAACGGCTCATATGAGTGCCCTTGAAATGGGCGGGCAGATCAACAGATAAAGCTACTTTAGCCATGGTGCTCTGGCTGCCGGATTCCCGGTCACGCACCACAAGAGGGAGGGTCAAATCCCGCACGCCGACCCGATCAATGGGCATGGCGACTTTGGCGGGACTGTTCTGTACATCTTCCATCTAAACAAGTTCCTCACCGGTAGTGGTCAATCCTAACTTACCGTGCTTGACACCTTTGGTAGATATGAGGCGATGAGCAAGTTCCTTGATCTGCTTACCGTCACCCTTGAGCACCATGACTTCGAGGCAGTTATCATGATCCAGATGCACATGCAGGGTGGACATGATCAAGTCGTGACAGTCGTGCTGTAACTCAGTGAGCCGCTGGGAAAGTCCGCTCTGATGATGGTCATAGACAAGAGAAAGTGTCCCGGCCATTTGCCCCTCGGTCTCATCCCACTCCTTCTCCACAAGCATATTGCGGATCAGGTCGCGGATGGCCTCTGAACGGGTCTGATAACTTTTCTCGTCGCAAAGCTTATCAAACTTTTCAAGAAGATCGGAATCAAGGGAAACCCCGAAACGTATTGTTTTACCCATTTCAAACCTCCGTAAAAATCATATGGATTTGCCGGGAACAACCTCCCGGATGTTAACTGTCATTTCCGCATTGCAGCAGGCAGCCTTTTCGGTCAGGGGTAGCGATGTTTTCCAGCCCATACTTTCAAGTTTATCCCAGACCGGAACTGAAACATCACGTCTCGGCTCGGCCATCCAGATGGTGCCGCCCGGCTTGAGTACCCGCCGGAAAAGCTTTTCCAGCGGATCAAAAAATCTTTTCTCGTAAAGTATATCCCCGCCCCAGATAAAATCAAACGAATGTTCGGCAAGGGACGGTTCCCGCCAGTCCATCTGTAACCAGAGCGGCTGCGAAGCTCCGTTGGAAACGGCATTCTCCTTTGCAAAATAAAGCGGCGGCAATTCGTAATCAAAAGCTACAACTTCTGCACCGAGAGACTGACCTATTACGGCGGTAAGCCCCAGTCCGCATCCGAGATCAAGGCATTTGCGCCCTTTGATCAATCCGGAATTGCGGTAGAGCCATTCCCCCAGCAACACACTGGCAGGCCAGAGTTCAGCCCAGTAAGGTAGTCGTTCGTCGTCACCGAATTCATCTTCACCGATTTCGTCCCAAAGGGTCTCTAGATCGGCTGTACGCTCTATTTTCCAGACCCTTCCGGCGGTCTCTACTTCTATTAATTCCCGTTCACCGGAAACATAATCCTTCAATGAAAAGCACTCCTATACAAGAAATATCCAGACGACACTCTATACTTTGTCTGCGTATGTCTTTTTTCGCCAAAAGACAAGCTTTAGTAACACGATCTACCTTGCTGCAAAATTATTAAATCATTAAATTTTAATTTATGGATAATTTTACAGAATATTTTTCTGCAAATTAGGCCTGCTGAAGCCTTTTATTTCTTAAGCAGGAATGCTATCAGGTGCAAGTTATCCATAAAGACACGGTCAAGTAACACAACAAATCAGTCTATCCATAGAAGGAGGCCCCATGATTCCGCAGGAACTTCTTTACGCCAAATCTCACGAATGGCTCAAGGTTGATGGTGAGAACGGAACTATCGGTATCACCCATTTTGCTCAGGAACAGCTCGGCGACCTTACTTTCGTCGAACTCCCGCAGGAAGGCGATACTTTCGCAGCAGGCGACGAATTCGGTTCCATTGAATCCGTAAAAGCTGCCAGCGAAATGTACGCTCCGGTTGATTGCGAAGTTGTCGCAGTTAACGAAGCACTGGAAGACGCACCCGAAAAAGTCAACGAAGATCCTTACGGTGACGGCTGGCTCATGAAAATTAAAATTACCGGCCCCACTGACGGACTTCTTGATGCCGCAGCCTACGAAAAGGTTACCGAAGAAGAAGCCCACTAATCCGGAGCCGCCCTTTATATAATTGTACACAAACTTCCCCGCCGACCGCTTAAGTCAGCGGGGATTTATTTTTTATACCGGAGGACATAATGCCTTACGTACCCCATTCCCCGGAAGAAATCCGGGAAATGCTTGATGTGATCGGCGTGGACTCCGTGGAAGATCTCTTTGCCGAAATCCCGGCTGAACTGCGCCCCAAAAGCTTTGCCCTGCCTAAAGGCAAAAGCGAAATGGCGGTTTTGCAGCAGCTTGGAGAAATGGCCGCAAAGAACACCACGGACCTAACCAGCTTCCTCGGAGCAGGATTCTACGACCATTTCATTCCCACTGCGGTTGATGCACTTTCTTCCCGCAGCGAATTCTACACCGCCTACACCCCCTATCAGCCTGAATCATCTCAGGGGACTTTACAGGCAATCTTCGAATACCAGACCGCCATGGCCCGGCTCATGGACATGGACTACGCCAACGCATCCGTTTACGACGGCGGGTCCGCGCTTTACGAAGCCACCCTCATGGCTGTGCGCAAGACCAGACGCAGGAAAATCATAGTGAGTGAAGCACTGAACCCCATCTACAGGGTCATGCTTGATTCATACACCACCAACCTGAACCTTGAACTTGTCACCGTGCCCCACAACCACGGCCGCACCAACGTCAAGTCCATAACCGCAGCAGTAGACAAAGACACCGCAGCGGTTATCGTTCAGAACCCCAACTTTTTCGGCTCAGTAAACGATTTCACTGAAATGTTTGCTGCCGTTCACGAACACAAGGCACTGGCAATCATGTCCACCTATCCGGTTATGCAGTCTGTACTGAAGACTCCCGGACAGATGGGCGCCGACATCGCCGTTGCAGATGGACAGTCCATCGGACAGCCCCTCTCTTTCGGCGGTCCCTATCTCGGAATCATGACCTGCTCCAAAGCCCTTGTCCGCCAGATGCCCGGTCGTATTGCCGGACGCACAGAAGACGAAGACGGCAAGCCCGGTTACGTTTTGACCATTCAGGCTCGTGAGCAGCACATCCGTCGCCAGAAAGCGACTTCCAACATCTGCTCCAACCAGGCCCTTTGTGCTCTGCGTACCCTGATCCATCTTTGCCTGCTGGGCGAAGAAGGTCTGCGCCGCACTGCCATACTTTCCGTGGAACGCGCCCATTACGCAGCCGAGCGACTCACCGCCATTAATGGCGTTGAAATGTTCACCAAGGGTCCCTTTGGCAACGAATTCGCAGTATCCCTTCCGGTCAATGCTTTTGAAGTCATTGACAAGCTCACCGAGCGCGGCATCATCCCCGGCTTCCCTGTGGGACGTTACTACGAAGGATTTGAAAACGTGCTGCTGGTGGCCTGCACCGAAAAGACCACTGAAGAACAGATCGGCATCTTCGCCGAAATTCTGCGGGGGACAATCTAATGAAGACAGTATTTGAAAAATCCGTTCCCGGTCGTGAAGGCTGCTGGCCTGAAGAACCCAAGTCCAAAATTGAGGACTTCATTCCCACTGAACTTCTGCGTGAAGAAGCGGGTATGCCCTCCCTTTCCGAGCTGGACGTGGTCCGCCACTTCACCCTGCTTTCCCAGAAAAACTTCGGTGTGGATTCCAATTTCTATCCCCTTGGTTCCTGCACCATGAAATACAACCCCAAGTTCACTGAAGTAGTGGCTGCCATGCCCGGATTCGCCAAGCTGCATCCGGTGATCTCCCAGCTTAAGGGAGCAGGCCGTCATTGTCAGGGCGCACTTGAGGTTATCCACGAGACCGAATCCCTGCTCAGTGAACTGACCGGAATGGCTGCATTTACCATGCATCCCATGGCCGGTGCACACGGCGAGCTGACCGGGGTTATGCTCATGGCCGCTTACCATCGTGACAAGGGCAATAAGAAAACCAAAATCGTCTGCCCGGATTCCGCCCACGGCACCAACCCCGCATCCGCCGCAGTTGCTGGATACGATGTTGTTTCCGTTGAATCCAAAGACGGTATCATCACCCCTGAAGCTCTTGCAGAGGTTCTGGATGATGAAGTGGCAGGCGTAATGATGACCTGCCCCAACACCCTTGGTCTTTTCGAGACCCACTTGCAGGAACTGGTGGAAATGATCCACGAGAAAGACGCCCTGCTCTACTATGACGGCGCAAACATGAACGCCATCATGGGCAAGCTGCGTGTGGGCGATGCCGGATTCGACATCGTGCACCTTAACCTGCACAAGACTCTCGGTACCCCGCACGGTGGCGGCGGTCCCGGTTCCGGTCCTGTAGGCGTAAGTGAAAGGGTTAAGCCCTTCCTGCCCATCTCCCGCGTTGAAAAACTGGAAGACGGTCAGTATTACCTTGACTACGACGCCCCGAAATCCATCGGTTACGTTGCTCCCTTTTACGGTAACTTCGGCGTCTATCTTAAGGCTTACGCATACATGCTCCGTCTCGGCCGCGAAGGTCTGACCCGCGCCACCGAAGGTGCGGTCCTCAGCGCAAACTACATGCGTAAACGCCTCGAAAACCACTACGAGATTCCCTACAACCGCATCTGCATGCACGAGTTTGTCGCATCCGCAGTTGAGCAGGCCAAGAACGGCGTACGCGCCCTCGACGTAGCCAAAGCCCTGCTCGATAAGGGACATCACGCCCCGACCATCTACTTCCCGCTCATCGTGAAGGAATGCTTGATGATCGAACCCACCGAGACTGAAAACAAAGAAACCATCGACCGCTTCATCGACGATCTCATTGAGATTGCCGAAATAGCGGAAAAGAACCCTGAAAAGTTGCAGGCTGCCCCGCTTACCACCTCTGTAAAGAGACTGGATGAGACCAAGGCTGCACGTTCCATGGTGATTACTGATGACATCAAATAGTTTCCCGACAGAATCACGCTCCTACGACCTCGTGGTCGTAGGAGCCGGTCCGGGCGGTTTTGACGCGGCCCTTGAAGCTGCTGAGGAAGGCATTAAAGTCGCACTGGTAGAAAAAGACCTGCTCGGCGGTACCTGCCTTAATGTGGGCTGCATTCCCACAAAAATGTACCTCGGTGCAACCTCTCCGGTGGAAGAACTGGCTGCTCAGTCCAAAGCCCGCGTTGCCAAAGGCGAAATCGAAATTGATTTCAAGGCCCTGTGCACCAAGAAGGACCGCTTCATCGCGGCCACCCGCAAGGCCATGGCCCAGAAAACTAAAAAGCTGGGTATTGATATTTACCCCGCTGTCGCCAAGGTGATTGAACCGGGTAAGATAGAAGTTTCCCACCCCGAGGAGCAGGCTGTTCTTGAATATAAGAACCTGATTCTCGCCACGGGTTCCCACCCGACAGCTTTCCCCGGACTTGAGCCGGATAACGAAACTGTCCTCGACAACACCGGATTCCTTGCGCTTACCGAAATGCCCACCTCGCTGCTGGTCATCGGTGCTGGTTTCATCGGCCTTGAAATGGCTCAGATCGCCAGCCGTATGGGTTGTAAAATCACAGTTGTCGATGCCCTTGACCGCATTGCGGTTTATGAAGACCCGGAAGTTTCCAAGACTTTGCAGGGTGTGTTCAAGCGTCACAAATGGAAATTTAATCTTGGCGTAAAGGTTAAGTCCGTAACAGCTGAAGATGGTAAAGCAGTACTGCGAACCGAAGACGGCGAAGAATTCACAGCCGACAAGGCTCTCATCGCCATCGGACGCCGCCCCAATTCCGCAAACCTCGGTCTCGAAGCGTTGGGCGTGGAAACAGTAGGTCCCGGATTCGTCAAGGTTAACGAAAATCTTGAAGCCGCTGACAACGTCTATGCCATCGGTGACCTGAACGGAAAAATTCTGCTTGCCCACGCCGCCAGCCATCAGGCCGGGTACGTGGTCCGCCGCATTGCCGGAAAAACCGATGGCCCATACGAGCACGGTCCGGTCCCGTCCGTTCTTTACGGTGCCCCGGAAACCATGCGTGTGGGTCTCATGCCCGCAGACCTTGAAGGTCAGGGTGAAGTGAAGGTTTCATCCTTCCCGCTGGTAGCCAACCCCATTGCGCAGGCTTATGCATCAACGCAGGGCTTTGTAAAAGTGGTCTGGCTTGATGGACGTGTTGCCGGGATAACCGCGGTAGGACACCATGTTTCCGGTTTCACCACCGCAGCAGCCATGATCGTACAGGAAGGCTGGACCAAGGACGACATCCATAAAGTTGTCTTCCCCCATCCGTCTCTGGACGAAGCTCTTTTGGGCGCGCTCAAGGCTGGGCAAAAACGCCTATAAGTACTTTACTTAATTCAGAATACACAAGCCCTTCTGGACATAATTCGGGAGGGCTTTTTAATAGCAATAAATATATCTAAACCTATAAAACCGCCTGTATACAGATTTAATATTGACCAAACTGACATTTTATACAATTCTCTATAAAAACATTTAGAGGAGAACCGCAGGCAATGTCGGAACACGAAGAAATCATCAAAAAATATGAAGAGAACATTGGATACTACAGAAATAAAGCATCTTCTATAATGGGCGTCGCTTATACTGTAGGTTTTTTCTTAGTGTTCCTGTTTGCATCAGTGGTATACCCCGACCTCATACCAAACCTCATTGAACTCAGTATAACTATACTAAACGCACTAAAAAAGGGCGAAGGTACAGCTATAAAATACCATGACTTCAAACTACAGCTTGAAAATTTACCTATAAACGTTCTATTTTCATCTCTACCGATTTTATTCGGTGGAGTATTTGCAGGATGCCTCTTTACTCACAGATTCCTTTTACAAAAAGCACATGAACTAGAGATTCTAAAATACACCCATCTTTCCAAAAATCATCAAAACATTAGAGAGAAAGAATAAGCCTCCCCTGTCGTAAGGCATACTTTCCAAGCACACGAAAAAGTCCTCTGTTCTATCGAACGGAGGACTTTTCTTATTGGAGCAACAGATTTTCTCCAGATTGCAACAAAATGCTGCAAGTGTTAATATAGTAGACAAGGCTTACTCCTTTGCAATGCCAATCAGGAGGAAATTTTGATTAAATTCATATCTGCATTTATGCCACTGCTACTTGTTGCAATATTTCAAACCAGTGCAGCTGCACGCATGGAAATAAATTTTGCCACTCAAGACTTCTTTCCTTTCTCATACGAAGAAAACAGAGAAATCAAAGGTCCGGGAGCGGAAATAGTGCGGGAGGTATGCAAAAAAATTAATGTAAAATGTAATATTGGACTTTATCCATGGCGCAGATCACTGGCGATGTGCAATAAAGGACAGGTTCAGGCTCTTTTCATGGTAGGGAAGAATAGGGAAAGAGAACAGGATTTCCATTTCAGTCCCCCTTTAATTGCAACCGAATACGGTTTCTTCGAATGTATGGAGAAACCAATAAATTATGAAGGAATTGCAAGCCTTCATAACATGACAATTGGGACGTATGGCCCATCAAATACATCTTATAGCTTGGAGAAAATTGTAATAAAATCTAATAGCAACATAAATATAGATATAACCCCGGACGACCTGACGCAATTCAAAAAACTGGCTAGATGCAGAGTTGATGCGGTATACTCAAACAAAGACGTTGGGTTGGCGATAATGAAAAGGTTAAAGATTGAGAATATCGCCTATGCTGGAACTCAAAAAGAACTGAATTACTACATAGCATTTTCCAAAAAATATACACCATCTGTACTTGTAAGAAAATTCAATCTTTGTCTCTCTCTCATGAAACAATCAGGTCGTTTGCAGCAAATATTACAAAAATACAATCTGAAAGCAGCCTATTAACCACCCAATACGAATCGTTCAATCTCATCAATGCGCTTCAAATAATCCTGCGTATACAAAGGTCCGTTGGCGATAAATAACGCAGCCTTGTTGCGGTGCGCCTGACACCAGTGCGCCAATATTGGATTAGGCCAAATGCGGGCATAGGTTTTAATCATATGCAAAGTATTGTGGCAGACCGGGGTAAATTCCGCTGTACGGGCCAAAAGCTCGGTATAATCTGTACCAAGGTCGAGAAAAAAAGATCCGATTGCCCGTGCGCAAAGATAATTGGCCCCGGAAGACAGCATTTCAATTAATTTACTTTCATCAAATTTTTCAGGCTGCCATGGACGTAACCACTCGTCGGGCACTGTTTCTTCCTCAGAATAATCAATGCGCCCTTCTCTCAGGAATTGATCAATTTTCTCGGACAAAACAGGCCACATGGAACCGATATGCTCCACATCACGACTGGCGTGCAGTCCGGTGATGGTGTTATTTTCCTCGGTAAGCTTGAACTTTAAAAATGGACAATGGGCTTCAATCTTCTTTTCAGATTTATTCCAGATTCCACCGAAAATACGGTCCATTTCAATTATTTGTAAATTCTCAATTTCACTTTCCCAACTTTTAAGAATCGGTTTGGCAGTGCGCCAGAGATCAGACCAGCCATCAAGATACGAATATGGATCAGGACCGAATGCCGGAGAATGAGAGAGTCTGGAAACCACAATAATGGGCACCTGCGGAAAACGCTCACGCAGCTTGCCGAGCATTTCCCGGTAGCGTTTCAAATAACTCCCCGGTTTGGCCTGCACCATGCCAAAATTTCCCTTCATCCATGCTTCAAATTCTGGATGTTCCTGCCATGCTTCAGGGTTTATAAAAAAGATATACTTGGAAGCAGTATTAACAAAAAGCGGACTGTTCTCATGAAACAAATTCATCACGATAAGTCGAGGTTCAGGGTCATCAGGTGTGACCATCTGAAACTGATGGACCAGCTTACGGTCATGGTAATATTTATCCAGACTGAATTTTGCATCCATGGCAGCCAATTCTTCTGGGATGACTCCCGGCGAACTGTTATAAGTAAACGGGGAAGCTAAAACCCGGTAGGTGCACGGGTGTCCCGATTTTTCTACCGCCCTGCCGAGGAAATCCATTTGACAGTTTCCCAAAAAGTAAAGCATTCTGATTCCTTGATGGTTGTTGTTAAGCTAACAGGATTTCACTCTATTGCCGACTTACAGTCAAGTCCCTGAAGAATGAAAGAAATACAGGTCGAAACATTTGTACTCGGTCCCCTTGAGACCAACTCCTATCTGCTCACAGCCGGATCTGACGCAGTAGTCATTGACTGCGGAATGGACCCGGACCCCATGCTGCAAGCCATCCGCGAACGGGGCTTAAATGTTCATTCCATCTATCTAACCCACATGCACCTTGACCACATAGGCGGCGTAGGACTGCTGCGAGAACTTACCGGAGCTACGGTCTACGGCAATCTGGATGACATTTACCTTAACGATGTTCCGCTCAAAGATGGCGGATCTCTTGAATTCAAGAAACAGCTTAATTTCGAAATTACAGATATTAAACAGGGCCGCAAAACCATCCTCGATAATCCAGTGATGATTATCGGAACTCCGGGACATACTCCCGGCAGCCTGTCTTATTTTTTCCCGGCCCAGAACTTCATTTTTGTTGGCGACTTGCTGTTCATGATTTCCGTTGGCCGTACGGATCTCCCCGGTGGCAATAGTGATGAGCTGCTCAGCTCCATTAAAAACCGCATCTTTATCCTTCCCGGACAGACCCAGATATTCTCCGGTCACGGTCCCATGACTACCGTCAAGCACGAACTGCGCAACAATCCTTTTTTTATTGATAAATAAAAAAGGAGTGCTCAATTTTGAGCACTCCCTTATCCAATTCATATTGAAAGCAGAAATCTAGTACTTCATACCCAGCTGTTTTTTGAGATAGGTGAAGTCAATATGCTTTTCCACCAATTCAACGCCATGTTTGATCTTGGCTGATTCACGCAACTTGTGCCGTGAAAGGATATCTTCCATCTTCTTGGCAACACTGAAAGTATCGTCACGGACCACAATGATGGGAGTTTCCAAAACTTCCGAACGGGTCAAAATGATATCGTTAGGATAAAGATTACCGGTCAGCACCAGACAGGGACATTCCCCTTCAAGGGCCACCAGTTGCACGTCCGAACGGTCACCACCGACAATTACCGCTGAATTACGGTGCCTACGGAAGTGGGTCATAAAGTTCTCCACCTGCATGGTTCCGATTAGAAAACTTTCCACAGGCTGATCTTTACAGTTATGGGCGGTAATAATTTTTCCGCCGAGGCGGTCGGCAAGGTCGCCAACCTTGATAGTGCCCATGAGCGGGTCTTTGGGAATCACGCCAAGGACCTTGACGCCCTTGCGCTCAAGAAAAGGTTTGATCAGAGTGGTTATCTCATCCATGAAGGTCGGAGGAATGTCATTCAGAATAACCCCTGCAAGGTTATCCCCCAGTGCTTCCTTGAGCACCACCAGATAGTCGTAATTAAGTTCCTTCTGGAAACGGTCAATTACCACACACTTAACGCCCAGTGTCTTGACCAGATGAATTCCATCCACTCCGCAATATTTGCCGGAATACATGGAACCGGACCCGGCAATCAGCGTGAGATCCTTGCCCGCGCTGATCTTGGCATAACCGTCAACAATGGGCTGAACATGGTCCTCAACCTTACCGTTGAAGGCCTGCACCTTGAAATCGTGGGTAACAACTACCGGGGTAACAACGTTGGGAGGATTGGAAACGCCGAGCACATCCTGAATAAAGAAGGCATCCTCATCACCCAGCCTGCCGTCAACTTCAGCAGGAATAGCTCCCACGGGCTTCATGTACCCAAGGCTGATACCCTGCTTCTGAAAATGCAAACCCAAGCCCATGACAATCATGTTCTTGCCGGAATAGCCGCTAGTAGATCCTATATATAAACCGGACATAACGTCCTCCTTCTAATCCATAAAAAAATCTTAAGAGAAAACTAATATGATTAATTAACAGGAAAAGTCACGAAACAACAGCGGCGAAGCCCTAATAAAAGGTTTTGGGATTCTTGCACTAGCTCTTAGGCAAGCGGTCTCCCGCGAGTCTTAGAGATAGCGACAGTGGAACAAACCCTTTTGCAAAAGGGTTTAAGGCCCTCGGCAGAGCCGCCGGAGGCTAACTTACTGTCATCCTCATGTTAGCGACAACCGCTCCGTCAGGTCCTGCGATAACCGGGTTAAATTCAGCTTCCTGAATCTCCGGCAGATCGGATGCCATCTGAGAAACCATGAGCAGCACATCTTCCAGCGCACCCAGATTAACTGCCGTGCCGTTGCGTACCCCTCTTAAAATGGGATAAGCTTTAATCTCGCGGATCATCTCCTGCGCGTCGTTAAGTGCCAGCGGAGCCAAACGTGATGATACATCACCAAGCAGGTCCACGTGAAGCCCCGCAAGGGAAAAATTTATAAGCGGCCCGAACTGCGGATCACGCTTGAAGCTGACCACAATTTCATGGGCATCCTTCGGTCCCATGGCCTGCACCAGACACCCGGTAATGTAGGAATCCTTACACCTTCTAGCCGCACGGGTAGTGATTTGCATAAAGGCCTTACGCAGTTCCTGCGGAGTCTTGAGATCTGTAACAACCAAACCGAGTTCCTGCTTACGGGAGATCTGCGGCGAAGCAACCTTAAGTGCCACGGGATAACCAATCCGTTTGGCAGCCTTGGCAGCCTGATTGGAAGTACGGGCCAGCACAGTTTCAGGAACCGGCAACTCGTAAGCTGAAGCCAACTGCTGGGCATCCAGCTCAACCAACTCGGTAAGTCCGGTCTTGCGGCAATTTTCCACAATAGACTTGGCCTTGGAATAATCACGCCTGAAACAGACATCAATGGGCCAATCTTTTTTCTGCCAGCGGTAACAACGGGTCATGGCATCAAGGGAGCGGACAGCGGCTTCAGGAAATTCATAGCAGGGAATTCCAGCAGCGCGGAGCATCCTGCGTGCTTTTCTGGTCGAATGATCACCCATGAAACAGGTGAGAATCGGCTTGTCGCATTCCTTTTCCAGCTCGATAATATCTGCGGCAACTTTTTCCACATCATCAAGAATATTTGCCGCCGGGGTCAGGATCACCAGAATGGAATGAAAAACATCATCTTCGGCAACAGCACGAAGCACGCGGTGGTATGTATCCGCATTGGCATCACCAAGCATATCAATGGGATTGTACAGGGAAGCGTAAGGTGGCAGAACGTCCTTCATCTTTTCAAGAGTGGCGGAAGACGGCCGGGAAATATTCAAAGTGCCCTTTTCAGCCATATCAGTGGCAAGAATACCAGGACCGCCGGAATTCGTCACAATAGCCACGTTAGAACCGTTCGGCAGAGGCTGGCAGGAAAAGGCATGGGCAAGGTTGAACATATCTTCAATATCAACAGCCTGCATGACCCCGGTCTGATTAAAAGCTGCGTTGTATGCGGTGGTGGCCCCGGTCAAATGTCCGGCATGAGCGGAAGCAGCCCTTGCACCGGAAGGAGTTTCCCCGGCCCGCAATAGAATCAACGGTTTCTTGAATGTAGTATCGTAGGCCGTGCGTAAAAAATCCTGACCATCCTTGAGAGTCTCGCAATAACCGACAATAACTTTTGTATCATCGTCATTGGCAAGATAGCTGAACATTGTAGCTTCACCCAGCGCAGCTTTATTACCGAGACTTATAAATTTTGAAAACCCAACACCTTCACTGTTAGCCCAGTCAAGGGCTGTACTACACATAGCTCCAGACTGGGAAAGAAAAGCTATATTTCCTTTGAGAGTAAAATCTGGATCAAGGCTGGCATTCAGGGACAAAGTAGAATTCATGAGTCCCATACAATTAGGACCTAGAATAATCATGTCATGGTTCTTGGCAGTTCTTGCCAATTGCTGTTCCAAACGGTAACCTTCACGTCCTGTTTCCCCGTAACCGCCGCTGGTAACAATTACAGCCCGGACCAGAATCTCTGAAAGATCGTCCAAAACTGAAATTGCATCAGCAGGAGAAAGGCAGATCAAGGCCAGATCGATCCCGCGGGGTAACTCAGACACAGAAGAAAAAGCATCAAGACCGTGAACTTGGGCCCCTTCCCCATTGACGGGGAATATTTTTCCCTTATATCCAGAGGCAAGAAGGTTGGCAGCAATAATACTGGCCTTATCCTCGAGATCGGCGGTAACACCGATTACGGAAATTGCTTTAGGCTCAAACAAGGCCTTTAAACATGAGTATGAATACATTCGTTAATATAAATTCAAGCAGGGTTGTATGGTAGAAAATTTCTCTCGCCTCCAGCAAGGTATCCACTATCGATTTTCTCAAGTCAAGCATTTAGCCACAGCACTGACCCACAGTTCTTGGGCAAATGAGCAGTCTGAACCAGTTGAAGACAACGAAAGGTTGGAATTTTTAGGTGATGCAGTACTGGAACTCTGTGTAACCGAAGAGCTGTTTAAGCGGTTCACGGATGCCCATGAAGGCCAGCTGACCAAGATCAGATCCAAGCTGGTCAAAGAGAAAAGCCTTGCTACCATTGCCCATGAGCTTGAAATCAACGCCTTCCTGAAGCTGGGTAAGGGCGAAGAAGCACAAGGCGGCCGAACAAGGTCTTCCCTCATGGCAGATGCCATGGAAGCGGTTATCGGAGCGGTATTTCTGGATGGGGGTTACGCTGAAGCCCAGAAATTTATCATGAGAATATTTGAAGGCAAGTGGCCTGAAACCTTCAAGATTGAAAGCTCCAAAGACTTCAAAAGCAAGTTGCAGGAAGTAACTCAGGCACAATACAAAGAACGCCCGACCTACGTGCTGACCGGAACCAAAGGCCCCGAGCATGAAAAAATATTTATGGTAACTCTGAATCTCCCGGACGGGATATCATTTGATTCGGAAGGTTCCAGCTTGAAAAAAGCCGAGCAGATCGCTGCGGCAAAAGCTCTGGACTATCTCACTGAGGACGAAACAGACCTTTCTTAATTTTCCATCTTAGGTCCTACCCATCAGGCAGTCAAAAAAAAGGCTGGAACGATACGTATACAGATATACGTGAGTTTCAGCTTTTTTATGCCTAAAAATAGTTCAAGGACCGGGAGGCGGTGATCAATCGCCTCCACAGTCCTTAATCTTCACCCGATTATCTCAAGCGGCTTTAGCCGCCAATGAGCTGCATTGCCATCTTCGGCAGTGAGTTAGCCTGCGAGAGCATCGCTACCGCGGACTGAGTGAGAATCTGATTACGTACGAATTCGGTCATTTCAGTTGCTACGTCCACATCGGAGATGCGGGATTCAGCAGCCTGAACATTTTCTGCCTGAATGGAAAGGTTGGTGATGGTATTTTCCAACCTGTTCTGCATGGCACCAAGATTCGCACGAATCTTATCTTTAGAAATAATTGCCTGCTGGAGCTTATCCAGAGCTTCCTGAGCCAACTGCTGGGTGGAGATGGAAGTCTGTACACCGAGTGCGGAAGCGGTAGATTTACCGATTGCGATATAATAGTAATCTTCCGCGCAGTCGTTACCGGTTCCGAAGTGGACCTTCAGCGGGCCGGTAGAGTGGATACCGGAGCCATCATGAGAGCCTGCACCACCGGAAAGGTTACCGTTAAGCAGGTGAATACCGTTGAAGTCGGTAGCATTGGCGATACGGGTAATTTCCGAAGCCATGGCCTGGAATTCAGAGTCGATGATCAGGCGCTGATCGGAGTTGTAGGTACCGGTGGATGCCTGAGTTGCGAGCTCTTTCATACGGATGAGCTTTTCATCGATTACTTGCAGTGCTCCGTCTGCGGTCTGAATCATGGAAATCGCGTCGTTGGCGTTTCTCATACCCTGGTTAAGGGATTTAACGTCAGCGCGCATAAGTTCACGAATTGCGAGACCAGCAGCATCGTCAGCTGCGGTGCCGACTCTCAAACCTGAGGAGAGACGACGGGTAGAAGTACCAAGGTTGCCGTACGATTCTTGAAGATTTCGCGAGGCACGCATTGCCATAAGGTTGTGGTTAATGACTAAGGACATATCTGAACCTCCTTGTAGTTCACAAAATTCCGTTTTTGTTAACCAACCTTAAGCAGGGCACGTGCCAAAAGCATCTTGTTCCAATATTTCAACATGTTATATATATAAATAAAGTCTAGACTTCTTAATGTCCAGCTCAAGAGTCAATTTTTTCCCGCCCTGCCGGGGTGTTGACCGTCATTTTTCAGAGCAACAGGAAAAAGCTGTCCCACAAGACACACAAGAACCCGTTATATCTATTTTTTTTGCGTCAAAACATTTAGTCTGGAGGAATTTTATTCCGCCAACACCAACAACAATGCTGAGACAGAAACATTAAGAAGCTTAGGGAAAGTTCGCTTGGAAAAACATTTCTTAAGACGAAATCCAAAAGACAAAAAAAATGGGAACCCCACATCCGAAACGGCATTTTCGGCTGTGGGGTTCCCGGGTACCTGTGCAGTCGGGGGAGTCAATCCCGTCTGCGGAGGTTGTAGAAGGATTTTTCCTATATATTCAGCATCAATTCAGGATACATCATTCACTTTAGCGCTTGAGCTGGATAAGCTCGCCCATCATGGTATCTGTGGTAGTAATAACCTTGGAGTTCGCCTGAAAACCACGCTGGGTGGTAATCATGTTCACAAACTCGACCGCAAGGTCCACGTTGGACATTTCGAGAGAGTTGGCTGCGATGGACCCTTTACCACCGCTGTTAGGCAGCCCGGTCAGAGCATCCCCTGATTCTCTTGTCTGAGTAAAGAGGTTACCGCCTTCACGCCTGAGTCCCCAGTCATTATTGAACGAAGCGAGAGTCAGTACATAAAGTTCCTGAATCTGGCCGTTGGAATAACGCCCGGTCAGGACTCCGTCCCTGCTTACAGAAGTACTCTGCAAGAAACCTGCGGTGTAACCGTCCTGAGACTGGAACAGAGTTGTGGAGCCGGAGCTGTAACTGGTGGTGGACAGGGCACTTTTTTCCGCATCACCGAAGTTGGGGATACCGCTTATGTCAGTAATATTGGTTCCAAGGTCAGCGGCAGTAGTATTAGTTGTGCCTCCCCAACCTTTGTTGGCACCAGTTCCGGAAAGATCCTGGTTGGTTAAACCGAAATTCATCTCAATTGTTACCGGATCATTACTGGCATCAGTAAAACTTGCGTTGGACCTTGAAAGGAAGTTTGCAGTTAGAACCGGCAAACCATCCTGTGAGAATTCGGCCAAAGACCATTCAGCAGGATCTCTGAGGTCAGCAGCAGCAGTACCGCCGTTACTCTTAAGGGAAAAGGCAGATACACCGGTCAGGTCACCGGCAGCGTTGAAAGTCATTGTTCCGGTCATGAGCAGGCCAGCTGCGGAAGTTCCGGCGAAATTAACACCGTCATCGGAAATACGCCCATCTTCTTCGGGATCGCAGGTCACGATAAATTCCCAGACTTTCTTACCACCGGCGTTACTGAGAGTAACCTGATCAAAATAAGTGGTTACATTATGAGCAGAACCGTTGGCATCATAAACCTTGAGAGTAGACTGATAGCCGTACAGGGAATCACCAAGCGGCGGTTCAGCAGCTCCGTCCCAAGAATTAAAAAGGGAAAGATAAGGAGCAGTGCTGTCAGTTGAGCGACTTGCTTCCCCGGAATCAAGGTTAGTTATCATATTAACAGTAGTAGTAGCCTTCGGTGCGGACTGAAAATTTTCCAGCCGGATATCGGTAGGCACGCCAACAGTACGCACGGCTGTGCTGGTGTTTACGCTGGAACCGGTGGCAACCTGTGAGTTGCTTTCATCCTGAACTTTCCAGCCCTGAAGCACATAACCATGAGGGTCGGTAAGGTAACCGTCTTTGTCAAAACGGAAGTTACCCGCTCTTGTGTAATAGGAAGTCTCTTCACTCTTGGGAGAGACTATGAAAAATCCGTCACCACCGATTGCAAGGTCGGTGGACTCAGAAGTTGTTTCAAATGACCCCTGAGCATAGTCGGCATAAATTGCCCCAACCTGCACGCCTCGACCTACCTGTGCAATACCGGTAGCGGTGGACATGTCCTGGCTGATGGCGTCTTCAAAGTGCATTTTAGCACTCTTGAAGCCGACCGTGTTTACGTTTGCGATGTTGTTACCAAGCACGGACATTTTGTCGCCGTGTGCCTGCAAACCTGTGATTCCTGAGAATAATGATGCTGATAAACCCATTAGAACCTCCTAAAGTCCTATTGACTCGCGAATGAATCCTTATCCTTTAAGCTGGGCCATGCCGTTGGCCTGATTAGCTTGAAGATGAATCAGATGAATCAGATGATCCACTTGATGAGTCGGTAACATCCGTCGGACTTACTACTTCCTTGATGTTGAGGAAGTTAATGTAACGACCGTCTTTAAGGTGCAGAAACTGCTGACCACCTTCGGAAACAACTCCCGAGACTTCGCCACTGACTTCCGTCTTAACCATTACCGGGCTGCCGTTTGCGTCTTCCGCCGCCATGGCGATAGTGTAAACACCGTCCGGTACATCTTTGCCTGCCCAGTTCTTTCCGTCCCATTCGAACTCGTAGGTCCCTTCAGCCTTCGAGCCGAGTTGAACTGTGCGCATAAGATTCTGGTTTTTGTCGTAAATATTGATGAACGCATTTGCCACCGGTTCTCCAAGACCGTAAAAGATCTTGCTAACCTTATCCCCTTCACGGCTTACGGTGTAACCTTCCGCTTTGACTTCTTTGCCGATGAAGCCCACTGCGGAAACCATTTGCTCCTGTGAACCGTTATTGATCATGGTCTTGATATTACTGTTCACCTGAGTGAGCTGTTCAAGACTGGAGAACTGTGCCATCTGCGCCATGTATTCTTTATCTTCCATGGGATTAGCCGGGTCCTGATTCTGCATCTGGGTAAGGAGAAGCTTAAGAAAGTCATCCTGTCCCAACTGACTTTTATGCTCAGGCTTGTTGCTGGCTGCCATATCGGCTTCCGCCCTGCCGAGAATATTACTGAACCCTACGTATCCCATGACTATACCTCTTTATTTTTACTAAGCGGGGCTAAATTTATGTTAAGCCACTATGTAAAGCCCGCTCTGGGAAATTTGTGCCTTCTGTCCTACAGTTTGCATTTCCTGGGCCAAAGAGGTTCCTTCTTCCCTTAAAGTCTGCCAGCGTTTGCGCATTTCGGACATCATCTCCTGATATTGCGCGCTGTTATGATCCTGAGCATTTCTCCATGAAGAGTCTGTCTGACCGTCAGAAATACCGGTCTGGACTTCAAGTTTTTCCACCTTGAGCCCCTGTTCTTCCAGAGCCTGCTTCACAACTTCCAACTGCTCGGCAATAACTTTCGCTGTATCGGGATTTTCCGCCCTGATCGTAGCCTGAACATCCCTGTTCTTGACCTGCAAAATCACATTAACTGTGCCCATATCATGGGGGTTAAGTTGCAATGTCAGCTGCTTGCGTCCCTGGCCAAGATTCTTGAAAATCCCTTCCTGAACCTGTTCAAGAATATTTGACCGGGCAGTATTTTCCCACATAGTGCTGGTTTTGCCGACCTGTGCGGACTTGACCGCACTCTGCAAGGTTCCCATGCCGTTACCGAAAATATTTCCGTTGAGATTGCCTTCGCCCTTCACAAAGGACTCATCAGTGAGCTTGCCGAAAAAATCGTTCCAGTTATCCTGATCATCAGAATCTGAAAGAAGCTGCTCCAGCCAATGACGGTTGGAATTCTTATCATCAGACTGTCCGGCATTCTGCTTGCCCGGATTGGAGTCTCCCTTCAAATTGGGATTGCCGTCTTTCTGAGCTTGATTATTCGAACCATTCTGGCCATTTTGGGCGTCCTGCTTAGCACTCTCACTAACATCCTTGGCCGCACCCATGGAGTCGCTGATGACTTCAGCGGAGGCCATACGCACAGTACTGGGAGACTGGTCGGAAGCTTTTTCCATGGCTGAATGCAGGGAATTGGCAACAGACTTAACCAGCTTAAGATCCTTGGCATCCTGAGCCGCCTGCTGCTGAGCCAATGCGGACTTAAGAACCGAAAAGCCTTTCTTGAAATCACCGACAGTTGCTCCCTCAGCGGTGAGCAGCTGGGAAATCTTCTTACCGGCATCACCGCCAAGCTTGAACATATCGGTTAATGTCTTTGTCTCATCTTCAGAAAGCTGGAGCTTGGCGGAATCAGACATGGATGCAAGCTTGGCCTGCATCTTATCAACTACATCACCGAGCTTGCCCTGACGGATGGAAGCCAGCAGCCCCTTGGATTCAGCCGGATTAAAACCGAGCTGAGAAAAAATGGAATTCAGGTTCTGTTCCTGAATCGGACTGAGCGAGATTCCCTTCATGCCCTTCATCATGCCGGAAAGTTCAGACACAAGCTGACCATAAGTAAGCCCGTTCTCGCTCATCACCTTCTCTTCAAGGTCGGAGATATCCTTTTTATCAAGGCCGTACTCTTCAAGCTCTTCCTTGATTTCATTCCAGTCTTCACGACTTACCTGAAGGTCCTGCGGCTGTTCTTCAACAGACTGCATAGCAACGCTTTCCGCAGCTTCATCAATGTACTCAGTTGCTTCAGATTCGGTATAAGAAGCCGTATCCTCATAAACAGAGCTGGCCTCATTCACGATATCCTGAACAGGCTGGTACGCTGCCTGAGCTTCGGACTGGCTGGAATAAAGGAAATTATCGAACATTGATGAGCGAAAAGAATCTTCAGACAAAGACGTTCTGTCCAGAAGATTGCTCAAGTCCTGATTTTTTTGATCGAGATGGGGAAGTATTTTCATTTTCTGACTCCTCGATCTAAACGTATTCACGAGGCGTGCCAAAACTGAAATAGATATATTACAAATACTTATAGGGAATTAATTCAGTGTCGGGATGGAAAATTATTCCCTTTTAAGGAAAATAATTCAGTGTTGTTCAACTTCGGCTAAAAATTGCCGCAAGCTGTTCATAGTAGGAAAGGACACGAATCCATGACTGACGATTGTAGTCATTATTTTGCAGGAAAAGATGAATAAAACCTGTAAATTGCCGTAGAACCAAGGGACATGAGTTCCAAAAAGAATCATCCAGCGGAGCACTGCGGGCCAGCCCCCTGCTGAATTCTTTGCCCAGACGCGGGAGATGGGTCCTCATTTTAGCAGCAAGGGACGGTTTCTGCGCTGCAAATTCATCCCATGTCCGTTCGGCTTCGGCAGCATCCCAGAGCCCGAAGACCATACCAAAATACTGCTGCCAGAACAGCCCCAAGAGATCCCCGGCTTGTGCCTTACTACCGCTTAGCTGGTTAAGGCCGTACAAACCATTTGCATTGCGTGCGGACAGAGACATGCGCAGCCCCGGCATATTCATCTTCTGCAAACTGGCCCGGTCATCTATAATCATGCGCTTTGCAGCCACAGCTATGCGCGAAGGAGTGAACGGGGAGTGGCAGTACAGCTTATCACGCGAGCAGGACCAACAGCCGAGGGCACAACTCATGGTAGAACGAAGCACATAATGTCCGTTCTGGTATGGTCCGGTCTCCCACGGATTCACATTGCCCATGGAAAGATTAAGCACCTTCAGTCCGGACCATGCCGCCAGATGCATAGGCCCTGTATCCGGGGTAATGAAAAGTTGCAGAGACTGGCCCACGGCAATAAGTTCGCCCAAATTAAGCTTGCCAGACATATCCAGCACAGGCCCCTTGCAAAGACGGGCCACTTCCTGCCCCATGCCCTGCTCCAAAGGACCGCCAAAAAGCACCGGGCGCAAGCCCCGCCCCAAAAGCTCTGCGCACAAATCAGCCCAAAAGCGGACCGAAGGACGCTTGGCTTCCTCACTGGCCCCCAGAAAAAGACCGATGCGATTGGAATCTTTATGCAGAGTGCGCGGCTGTGGCCATCTTGTAGCGGCAAGAGTACTTACGGGAATACAATCAAGGGCATTCAGATCCGCCCAATGATAAAGATTATGGCGGTTGTTCTCCACCACACTGGCCCGGTAAAGCTGCCAATTGCCGAGAATATGGGTTGCTCCGCCCGGAGATGCCACCGCGCCTAGCTTGGATTCGGCATGCAATTCCCCGGCAAGATTCGCAGCCTGCTCACGGATACTCAGGTTGACGATCAGCTCATACTTATTCTGACGCAGTACACCCACCCCTTGCCAAGGGAAATAGGTAACCTTGGGACTGACAGGCATGAGCGGACGGAAAAACTTCTCCTCAGCCACCACCCAGATAGGATGACCGGGATAGGTTCTCTCCAGCCAGAGAAAAAGCGGAAATGAGAAAATCAAATCCCCCATGCGCTGCATCTGAAGAACAAGTATCGGGCGTTTGGACATGTGCGCAGTCTACAGGAATCTTTTGGAAAATTCCAATGTGGTGCAGTAGCTGAAATTATAGCAATTGACAAAGCAATGCCGCATGCTCATACTTTCATTATAAGCATTTATTAAGGAGATATTAATATGATCGAAATTCGTGTAGAGCCGGAGCTGGAGCAACGTCTGGACCATGAGGCAAGGATCTCCGGAAAAACCCGTGAGGAGTGTTTGCAGGAAGCGTTATCCCGCTATCTTGAGGACCGGGAGGACTACCGGGAAGGAATCGCAGTGCTGGAAAGCGGAGAGCCTTTTTCTTCTCTTGAGGATGTGGAGAAGCGTCTTGATCTGGAAAATTGAAATTTCACACAAGGCGGAAAAGCAACTCAAGGGACTGAACAAAAGTCTCCGCACCCGCATAATAAGTTTTTTAAAGGAGAGAGTACAGCCCACCGATGATCCGCGGCAGTTGGCAAAATCCCTTAAAGGCGACAAAGGCGGGCTGTGGCGGTTCCGGGTTGGTGATTACCGCATCATCTGCGATATTCGCGGCGAGGAAATAAAAATTCTTGTTTTAACAATAGGCCACAGAAAAGAAATCTATAAAAAATAAACCCCAATCCTGCTCACACAAAATCGGGGCTCAAATCAATATCTCTCCCGCAAGACTACTTAGTAAGCTTATCCCAATCCGCATTAAACGCTGCAAGTCCCTTGTCGGTTAAGGGATGGGCCGCGAGTTGGCTGATCACCTTATATGGAATAGTCGCCACATCCGCGCCGATGAGGGCGGAATCCAGCACATGCATAGGATGGCGGATGGAGGCCACCAGCACCTTGGTGGGGAAATCATAATTATCATAAATAGTGCGGATCTGCTCGATCAGCCCCATGCCATCCTGTGAAATTCCGTCCAGACGGCCCACAAAAGGACTTACGTAGGTGGCTCCCGCCTTGGCTGCCAGCAGTGCCTGAAGCGGAGAGAAAACGAGGGTCACATTGGTCTTCACGCCCTTGCGGTACAAGCTCTCAGTTGCCACCAATCCTTCGTTAGTCATGGGCACCTTGATAACTACGTTGTCACCGAATGAAGCTAAATCCTCAGCCATGCTGATCATTTCAGGGGCACTCTCGCCCACTACTTCAAGACTTACCGGACCTTCCACTTCAGCACAGATAGCCTCGGCCTGCTTGCGCCAGTCGCCTCCCTCGCGGGAAAGCAGGGTCGGATTGGTGGTTACGCCGTCCATCAGTCCCTGTGCCTTGGCCTTTCTGATCTCAGAAAGATTCGCCGTATCAAGAAAAAATTCCATATTAACCTCTCTTGGTAACTGTCAGCCATCACTGAGTTTTTCTATATCCATTTTCCCGAAACAACTGTGAATTCAACTTCCATTATTTTCTACATAGCCCATTTTACACATGAGTAAAAGCACTATGTTCATAAATAACTGTGAGTTAACATAACCTTACCCCAGCCCCCCCTCCCAGTTGACAACTTCACAGGACCGGGGTAAACACTTTCTCACTATGAACGTTTCTTACTCCAACTTTACACTTTATTTTTGGTGGTGGCGCAGCTAATGCGTCGCGGTAGGTTACGTTCTTAAAACAGGTAACGAATAAAAATTTTATAGAACCGCGACAGTGAAAACTGATCGCGGTTTTTTTATGCCTGCACAGCACTGTCGTAGAAAAAAATTCAGGAGAGAAAAAATGACTGACAACGCAACTATCAATGCAGACGGCTTTTTCGGTGAATACGGCGGACAGTACGTTCCCGACCAGCTTATTCCCATCCTGAACGAGCTGGCGGACACCTACGAAAAATACAGGAAAGATCCCGATTTCATCAAAGAATTCCAGTATTATCTCGCAAAATATTCCGGTCGCCCTACTCCTCTCTATCTTTGCGCCAATCTTACTGAAGAACTCGGTGGTACTAAAATTTACCTCAAGCGTGAAGACCTTAACCATCTTGGCGCGCACAAGGTCAACAATACCATCGGTCAGATTCTGCTGGCAAAACGCATGGGCAAGAAAAAAATCATAGCTGAAACCGGTGCCGGACAGCACGGCGTAGCCACTGCCGCAACCTGCGCGCTCATGGGCATGAAATGTACCATCGTCATGGGTGAGGTGGATATAGAAAGGCAGAAGCTGAACGTTTTCCGTATGCGCATGATGGGTGCTGAAGTTGTGGCTGCAACTTCCGGCCAAAAAACCCTCAAGGAAGCTGTTGACGAAGCTCTTACTGCGTGGATCGGTGATGCAGAAAATACTTTTTACCTGCTCGGTTCCGCTGTCGGCCCGCATCCTTATCCGATGATGGTCCGCGACTTTCAGTCTGTAATCGGTAAAGAAGCTAGGCAGCAATGTCTTGAAGACGAAGGCCGTCTGCCTGATTACTGCATCGCCTGTGTGGGCGGCGGTTCCAACGCCATCGGCATGTTTGCAGATTTCATCGTCGACGAATCGGTTAAACTGGTTGGCGTAGAACCTTCCGGGCGCGGACTCAAGCTCGGCGATCACGCCGCAACCCTCTCCTTTGGCGAGCCGGGTGTAATGCACGGATTCAACTCCTATATGCTCAAGGATGAACAGGGCGAACCTGCTCCGGTCTACTCCATTTCCGCAGGTCTCGATTACCCCAGCGTCGGTCCTGAGCACTCCCATCTCAAGGATCTTGGTCGCGCTCAATACGAGTACGCTTCAGACAAGGAAGCTACCGATGCATTCTTCAAACTTTCCCAGTGCGAAGGCATCATCCCCGCACTTGAGTCCTCCCACGCGCTTGCCTATGCACTCAAGCTGGCACCGCAGCTCGACAAGGACAAAATTATCATCGTCAACCTTTCCGGGCGCGGCGACAAAGACGTGGCCCAGATCGAAGACATGATAGCTAAAGGCGAACTTGAATTACCATAGGACTTCGCCATCATTTAATAACAAAACGGCCTGTTCTCTGAAGAGAACAGGCCGTTTTTATTAGAATAATCATATACTATTCACATCTGCCCATCTAATTTTTCACCTGACAGCCATTTGGCATAACTGCCTTCAAAATCGGTCAATATCTGCGCCATCATGGGCATGAAAGATCCTATGCCGCCCTCAATGCCGAATCCGGCAAGATAAGCCTGCTGTCCACTAAATACCAGATCCTTCTGGACCATAATCAATGCGTTCTGCGGGACAGTGACTTTGTTCTTTGTGTTGAAGCTTTTCTTACAAGCATCAAGATCCGTTGAAATCCAGTTGCGACAAAGAATAGGCCGCACTTCATAGATGGAACACTGGTCATCATTGAGAAACGGACAGGGATGGAAATAACCTTTGGCAAATTCCTTGAGCTGACCGGGAGCAAAACCGCTGGCAGCAGCCATACATTCCTCGGTTAAACGGACAAATTCATCTTCAGAACAATTTGCAGCCAAATGGAGTGCAATGCGAAAAGCTTCCTGCGGAGTCAGGGTAATGTGCGAAGAGCAGCAATAGGAACAACCGGATGCACAGGCCACCTTGAAGCCCTGATCCAGACTCTCCACCTGTCCCTGCACCGCGCTGAAATTTGCATCAAACAACCCACAACCTTTTTCCGCCAACAAAACCGGAAACTGCGGCATATCGGGAGTAATCTTTCCGCAATCTGCGCACACAGCCATACTCATATCCCGCAAGAATTTAATCATCTCCGGGTGGGCTTCAAAAAAAGGATAGACATGGGCAAGCCCGCTATCGATAATTTTATCAAGACTATTTTCCATGCTCTCCTCCTGAAGAAATTGTGCGATTGCGATTGGCAAGCAGTATACCCGAAATATTGTGCCACAAACTAAAAAGTGCACCGGGCAATGCGCTTACCGCGCTGAAATATTTGGTTGCCAGTGCCACGCCCAGACCGGAATTCTGCATTCCCACCTCAATGGCAAGAGTCAGGCTGTCACGATGGTTGAATCCGGCCAGCCTGCCCGTCCCGTACCCTACTCCCAGTCCGCCAAGATTATGCAGGGCCACAGCGAGAAAAATCAGCAACGGAAAAGAAGACAATAAATCACGGTTCAGACCGATAATACAGGCTACCAACATGGCAATTACCATAATGGAAATGGAAGGGAAAATGTGCAACAGAGGGTCCAGCCTGCTGCGTAAAAGCCTGCGCAAAACCAAGCCGTCCACTAACGGGAAAATAACTATCCAGAACACGGATTTGACCATGGGCAGAAATGGAATTTCGATCTGCTGGTTCAGGACGGCATAAATAATCAGCGGGGTCAGAACCGGAGCCAGACAGGTTGAAACGAGAGTCATAGTCACCGAAAGGGCCACATTGGCCTTTGCCAAATGCGCGATGACATTGGAAGCCGTCCCGCCGGGACAAGCCCCAACAACGACCATACCGACCAATGCTTCCTGCGGCAGTCCCAGCAGAGCAGATAAAGTCACAGCCAGAATGGGCATGACAGTATATTGCAGCAGGACACCCAGCCCAACGGCTTTATAATTCCTGATCGCCGCTGCAAAATCACTGAACTCAAGGGTCAAGCCCATGCCGAACATAATGATCCCCAGACTGAGGGCGATGTGCGGTTTCATCCATGTAAACAGGGAAGGTTCAAGAAAGGCGGCAAAACTCAAAACCAGTGCCAACAAAAGAAAATGCCGTTCGATAGAGCGACATAAGGTACTAATCATCTCCACTCCTGCGAAAAACTACTAGCAAACATCATGTTTGTGTTGCTGCACGGCACAAATCAAAATTCTGAGGAACTAAGAAAAAAGTATACATAGCGAGCAATGCAGGCTGGTTCAGGACAATGAGAGCGGCTTCTAGTACATGCGGGCTGGAACTATAGCGGGGAACGGCAAACAAACAGCAAAGAACTTTAACTTACCTGAATTTTCAATTCATCAAGATAGAAACGGTATTTTTTTACAAGAGGAGCAAGAGCCTCTTCCATGCCCAGCTTGGAAACATCATGTATTGCCATACCCAATCGGGAAAGAGGATCAAGGCAAAAATTTGCGGCAGCACCTTTCAAACTGTGGCCCAACCGTCCCACTTCTTTCAGGTCGCCGATTTCAAGACTGCTTTCCATCTGCTGCAACTCATCAAACTGATGAACCACAAAATGCGGGATCAATTCTCTGAGATCATCATTGATGATAAACAGGTCTTGACCTGCACTCTCTCCAGACATCATTTCTTACTCCAGAATAGTAATATTTTCAGGGAGTCCGCCCTTTGCAGCAACAGCCGAAACGGTTGACCTTATAGTATCCCATTTTACAGGCTTGGAAATGAATCCGTCACACCCCGCCCGCGCAGAATCCATCCGATTGGAACTGTAAGCTCTGGCTGCAAGCGCAACAATTACAGTCCGCTGCCTGTCACTGTCCAGTTCGAATTCACGCATTCGCTTTACAGCCGTAATTCCATCCATAACCGGTAATTCCAGATCCATGAACACAAGGTCGTAGCTATTGTCGCTAAAAAGCTGCACAGCCTGCAACCCATCAACCGCAACAGTTATATCCGCCCCGGTATCAAGGATAAAAAGTTCCAGAATCTTGCGATGGCTTTCATTGTCCTCCACCAACAGGATATTCAACCCCCGACCGGCCCTATTCCTATCTTTGGATGGATCCCCGACAGAAGCCAGACAACGGATCAGATCCGCATCAAACACCGGCTTAATCAAAGTATAATCAGCTCCGACCAAACGGGCATTCTGCCTGTCGTCTTCTGTGCATCCGGCTGAAAACATCATTGCCACGCGTCCGGGAAGCAAACCTTTTTGCTGTGCTTTTGAAAGGAAGTCAACCCCCGGCATGTCTGGCATGTCACTATCTACAAGCAACAAATCATAAGCCTTTTCGTGCTCTGCTCCTCCCGCAAGATAATGTAGCCCTTCAGGGCCATCAGCAGCCATAACCGCATCAATTCCAAATGATTGCATCCTGCGGGCCAACACTTCACGCACGGTGTGATTATCATCCACCAGCAAGACCCGCGTTCCAGAAAAATCAGCGACACTGCGCATGGGTTCATACACTGATTTTTTGAATGGAATGGAAAAATAAAAAATACTCCCCTTCCCGCTTTCGCTCTCAAAGCGAATTTCACCATCCATGAGAACTGCCAAACGCGAAGCTGCGGCCAATCCCAATCCAACCCCGCCATATTCGCGAGAGGTGGAACCATCCACTTGAACAAAACTATCAAAAATACTTTCCCGCCGCCCTTCGGGAATACCGATCCCGGTATCGCGGACAGTATAAAGCAACCGTTCAAAATCATCACCCGACTCTTCGATGCTCAAACGGACATCAACCTCGCCACTGGAGGTAAACTTTACGGCATTGGAAACAATGTTCAGCAGGATCTGACGCACCCGGACCGGATCACCCACAACCTGCACCGGGACTCCCAGCTCAGCATCACAGATGACTTCAATATCCCTTGCATGTGCAGAATGCGCCACACTCTTGCAAACACTCTGGACTTCTCGCGAAGGATCAAAAGGCACAGGGACCAACTCGATCTGCCCGGATTCTATCTGCACAAAATCAAGAATATCGTTAATGATCTTGAGCAACAACTCCCCCGACCCACGGAAGATCTCTACATACCCCATCTGTTCAGGATCAAGCTCGGTTTCAAGCAGCAAGTCCCCCATGCCGAGTATGGCATTCATGGGAGTCCTGATTTCGTGACTGATCATAGCCAAAAATTGGCTCTTGAACCGGCTGGCCTTCTCAGCCTTGTCCTTTGATTTCTCAAGTTCCCCCACAGTGAAAGAAAATTCCTCAAGTGCCGTGTTTAAATCCCTCTCTGCCTTACGGCGAATATCCACCTCCCCCATGAGCTTACGATTCGCTTCGCTTAGGGACTCGGTTCTTTCAACAACCTTTTGTTCCAATTCGGCCTGCATTTGGGACAATTTGATGCAAAGCTGTTCAAGAGAACCGGCAAGACTGCCGATTTCATCTTCTCTCTCCAGCCCCTCAAAAGTAACATCTTCTCCTTCATTAGCCCGCTTTGCCTGTTTCGAAAGACTGACCACAGGTGAAACCACCGCCCTGCGGAGAAACAATCGCAGACTAAATCCCCCGACCAGTGCTGCTCCCAAAAGCAAAGGTAGGATATAGAACAATGCAAAAGAAGCATTATTTGAAAATTCACTATTCAAAATTCCAACACGGACATAGCCCAGATATTCGCCATCTTTAAGAATTCGTCTTTCAACAAAGACCACTTTATTCGCATCCGCTCCTTCATCCAGCTCCTGAAACTGGCTAAGCAAGGTCCCGGACTGACTGAAAACGGAACAGGAAACGACATCTTTATCAGTACATACATTTCTTACTAATTCTTCCAGTTTATAATCCTGAAAGGTAAGAATTGCCTCACTGCCTGAAAATGCAACCAAAGAGGCAACCATATTACCTTTGGATTCTATAGAACCTTCAACTTTGTAGAGGTAGAGTTCATTGAAGCAGTACCCCAGCGGCAATAAAATCGCCACCAGCACCCCTACAAGACCTAGGGTAATTCTACGTTTGATCCTGAAAAAATTAGCCATCAAAAATATCCCGTTTTAATCGACTGAAGGTTCCACTTTTATCTTTCCTGAAACAAGATCCCTTTTCAAACCATCAAGCATATTCAGGACATCAGGAGAAAACAGATGTTTGCTGTATTTCATCTCAGTCAAACCGACACCGAAGTTTGCCAAGTCATAAATCTTGCGTCCCGCAACATAGGTTCCATTCAACACAGCGAGTCCCTCTTTATACACAGCAACATCGAGCCTTTTCATCATGCTGGTCAAAATAGATCCCTTGGCCATGTAGTCCTGATCCGAGTCCACGCCAACAACATAATTACCAGTCTTGCGCGCAGCCTGAATTATGCCGTTGCCGGAAAGTCCGGCTACCGCATAAACAATATCTACTCCAGAACCGTACATATTCATGGCTAAAGCATTGGCCTGCTGAGGGTCCTCAAACCCTCTCGCCGAGAGTCCTGAACGCACGAATTTAACTTCAACCTCCACATCCCTGCCGGAATGCTTCACCCCCAGAAGAAAGCCATTCAAGAAATCCTTGATCACAGGCATCTCATTGCCGCCGATAAAACCGATTCTGCCTGTCTTAGTCTGCCACGCGCTAAGTGCTCCCACCAGACAAGAGCCCATACCCTGCGCATATTCAATCGAAATTATATTGGGATACCCTTCAATGGAACAATCATTGAGGATAAATACAACATCAGGATGATCAAGGGCTATTTCACCGAATCGCGGGTTGGCGGACGCACTATTGACGACCACTATGCTTACATCCTCCTTAAGCAGAGAATCAATGGCACCCCTGACCGATTCAGGACAAAAGCCGCCCTTACGGACAATAATTTCGACCTGTTGCTCCTTTTGCAACCTGCGCAATCCGGCAATAGCCATCTCATTAAAGGAGCTGTCATTAACAGTATCTCCAGAAGCTACAAATCCAATTTTTACCTCTTTTGCGTGACAAACAGAAATCACCCCAAAAGCAATAGAAAGAAGGAATGCCGCCATCAAGAAATATGACTTTGCCCTGATCATGATATCATCCTGTCAAAATCACACATCATTATTGTCATCAGGATCAAGAAGGCCCCCAAGATCAGCGCCTAGGACCCGGCCCGGCCACTTGTAAAAACAATATCCGTGTTCCTCCACAAACTTTCTGATCTTCTGCTGCCCGCCACGGGCAAAAGGAAGCGAAGAAAAACCGATATGTTCTTTGGTCACTTCAATATCACCAAAAAGATACATCAGATTGAACGGCACCGCCTTTTCGGGATGAATTTCAGCGGGGACAACCAGATGCATAGCCTGAGAATTACTCCCCCTAAAAACATTGATCTTACCGGTCAATTCCTTGCGTTCTACAACTTCATCCTTGAAAAAAGGCTCAATCAGACGTTTAAGAGTCCCATCCACCTTGGCAACCGCAAGGCCATAGTTCGTGATGGGAACATGCTGACGATCACAATCCCTGATTCTCCTGAGCATGTCCGCCCGCTCGGCCATGCATGCTCCGCAATGAACCACAAGCTTATACTCCGACAAATCAAGAGGTAGACCGCACCCGGTCTTGGATTCAAAAATGATATTACGGTCTGTATATCCGGCAATCCTTGTCGGAATCATATCCTTACCGAGGTCCTCGGCCTTTGGATGGTGCGGGCAGGCCTCGACAATCAGCACCTTGTCTCCGTCTTCAAGATTATCAATAGCATTGGCTCCCTGAACAAGCTGTTCCAGATTGCCTTTATGACGGGCAAATAGAATAGGAAAAGTGGTCAGAGAAACATCGCGCGGAATGATGTCCATAACTTTCTTGATTGGTTCGGAATCGGCAATAACAAGGGCAGGACGTCTCTTTTGACCTGAAATCGTCTGGTAAAGTTCACCTTCCTTGACGATAACCGCGATCCCACCGGCATCAAGGATTTCACGCAGGACCTGCGACTTGGGAAGCCCCAGCCTTCCTTTAGGCGAGACAGGATCCTCCGAGACCACGCAGACCACGAAATCACCCCGGCCCATAAGATCTCGGGCTAACACCGGATCAAGCATATTATCTTCAGGCGCAAGAGCCATTATGGATTTCTTGAGCCGCTCAATACCACGTCCGTCCACTGTGGAAGTGGCCACAAACCGGACACCGCGCGAACCGCAGAACTCCATATCCGCAAGGCTGGGCCGCCTGATATCCGCCTTGTTGAAAACCATAACGCAGGGAATACCGCGGTCACGTAACAAATTGGTCAGCTCCCGTTCCTCATCAAGAATACCGGAATCATCGGTAACAATGACCGCAACATCAACGCTGTACAAGGCATCCTTTATAGCCTTTGCCCGGTCATCCCCGGGAACATGCGCATCGGTATCGTAAATGGTCACCGGACCCAGAGGATGAATCTCTGCCCTTGTCAGGGGATACATTTCATCTTCACTGGCCACGGGACTGACTTCGCCACCTTCAATTCCTGAAAGGGCACGTATTATTGAAGACTTACCCACATTGCTTCTGCCCGCAATGGCTATGGCAAGCTTGGAACCACTTCCAATTTCAGCAGTCATTCTTCAACCTCCGGTTCATATCACTAACTGACAAAACAACTTCTGTACGACTGAGTATTATCATTTGTTCAAGAAATAACACTTTTTACAAAACCTTTCATCCTATTATCCTGAATTGATTTTAAACCGAGAAACATTCGCGACGGCAAAAAAAAATGCGGGACCCCCTAAGGACCCCGCAAAATTTTTCCCACACCCGCAAAGGTACGGTATTACTTTTTCTGGTTCTTGGCAATTTTCTTCCAAGTGTCACGCAAAGTGGCAGTTCTGTTGAAAACCGGCTTTTCAGAAGTAGAATCCGGATCAGCACAAAAATAGCCGATTCTTTCAAACTGGCAACGGAAACCGGGCTCTACATTTTCAAGGGAACGCTCCAAATAAGCAGTACGAACTTCAAGGGAATCAGGGTTGATATGATCTTTGAAATCGGAATCATCCTTGTTGCTCATGGGGTTCTCTTTAGTGAAGAGATGGTTGTAGAGGCGAACCTCGGCTTCAACAGCATGGTCCACGGAAACCCAGTGAATAGTTCCTTTAACTTTGCGACCATCATCGGACCAGCCGCCACGGGTTGCCGGATCGTAAGTGCAGCGAAGTTCAACAACCTCGCCGTTCTCATCCTTGATCACATCGGTACAGGTTACATAGTAAGCTGCACGCAAACGGACTTCACGGCCCACGGAAAGTCTGAAAAATTTCTTGGGCGCATCTTCCATGAAATCGTCACGTTCAATATAGAGAGTCTTGGAGAAAGGCACCTTGCGAGTTCCGGCAGCCTCATCTTCAGGATTGTTCTGGACTTCGAATTCCTCAACCTGACCTTCGGGATAGTTATCAATAACCAGCTTGATGGGATTAACTACACCCATGACCCGGTTGGAGTGGGCATTAAGGTCTTCACGCACGGAAAACTCGAGCAGTGCGAAGTCAACCATGTTAGCAGCCTTAGCCACACCGATTCGTTCGCAGAAATTACGAATGGAAGCCGGGGAGTAACCGCGTCTTCTCATACCGGAAATTGTGGGCATGCGCGGATCATCCCATCCGGAAACGTGACCTTCTTCCACCAGCTCGATCAAACGGCGTTTACTCATAACAGTATAGCTGAGATTGAGCCTTGCAAATTCAATCTGCTGCGGACGGTACGCTCCGAGAGTTTCAAGGGTCCAGTCGTAAAGGGCGCGGTTGTTTTCAAATTCGAGAGTGCAGATTGAATGAGTAATCTTTTCCAGCGAATCGGAAATACAATGGGTGAAGTCGTACATGGGATAGATGCACCATTTGTCACCGGTGCGGTGATGGTGGGCCTTCCTGATCCGGTACAGAGTGGGGTCGCGCAGGATCACATTGGGGGAAGCCATATCAATCTTGGCCCGCAGCACATGTTTCCCATCCTCGAACTCACCGTTTTTCATACGCTCGAAAAGATCAAGGTTCTCTTCAATGGAGCGGTCGCGGTAAGGGCTGTTTTTACCCGGTTCTTTGAGAGAACCACGGTATTCACGGGTTTCTTCAGCACTCAGACTGTCCACGTAAGCATTCCCGTCTTTGATCAACTTGACTGCATATTCATACAATTTATCAAAATAATCTGAAGAATAATGCAGCCTGCCTTCCCAATCAAATCCCAGCCAGCGGACATCCTTCTCAATGGATTCCACATACTCGGTATCTTCCTTGACCGGGTTGGTATCATCAAAACGCAAATTGCAAGTTCCATTGTAATCTCTGGCAAGCCCGAAATTCAAGCAAATGGATTTTGCATGGCCGATATGCAGGTAACCGTTAGGTTCGGGAGGAAAACGAGTCGCCACCCGTCCTTCATATTTTCCCGTTTCATTATCCTTATCAATAATCGCGGTAATAAAATTCTTACCTACATTGGATTCGCTATTATTATCTGACATTTATCTGCATCCTTAATTTTTTTTATTCTTCAGCTGTCCTGCATAAAAACTCACAGGAAAAAGCATCATTCACTAAGAAACTTATTCAAATACGAAAATTTATGCCAACGGTCAAATATGCCGAAATTTAAAATATACATATTTTTTTACTTTTTCAGCATAATAAACTTCCACCTAGGAAACAATCCTAAACAATGAGTCAAAATACTGAAAGCACTCTTAAAAAAATTGTTCATGAGCTTTTTTTCTGTTAAGATGCTGAAAGCACAACTGCAACGGTTTAATTCCTGATAAAAATATGGAATAAAAAATCTAGCCGGGTTCATACGAAATATTTTTATTCCGGCTTACTGCACCAATAATATATGCCAACTTTTTTTAAGGAGTCGCAATAATGAATGTAGAATTGGCTAAACCTTTTATCAAGGCAACTTCGGACATCCTGACAATGATGGCCATGATAACGCCTACAGCGGGTAAACCGTTTGTAAAAAAAGGTAATGTTGCCAACGGAGATGTCACGGGCATAGTCGGCTTTACAGGCACAGTAACTGGAAGTGTTTCAATTTCTTTTGAAAAAGCGTGCGCCGCGCAAATCGTGAGAAATATGCTCGGCGATGATATTCAAGACATTGTTCAGGATGTGAAGGATGCTGTGGGTGAAATAACCAACATGGTTTCAGGTCAGGCAAGGGCCGGACTCACAGAAATGGGCTACAAACTTCAAGGCTCCACTCCAACTGTAGTCATGGGCGACAACCACACCATTGCCCATGTCACCTCCGGAGCGGTGATGGCGATTCCATTCAGCACGGACCATGGCAACTTCACCATCGAATTCAGCTTCGATTAAAAAATTAAAGCCCGGAAGTTTTTCTACTTCCGGGCTTCTTCTTATCTCATTCCCCAGCCGAACTTTCCGGCGACAACTGCACCTTGACCTGATTACGCCCGGCTTCCTTGGCCGCATACAAACCGATATCTGCGGCTTTAAGCAGATGTTCCAATGTATTTGTATCTTTATTAAAAGTGGCAACCCCTATACTCACAGTAATGTTCAAGACCCCGGACCGGGTATTCATTGCCGTGGACTCAATTTCTGAACGCAGCCTTTCGGCAACCAGAGTTGCTCCCTCAAGCCCGGTATCAGGAAGCAGGACAGAAAATTCTTCCCCTCCGATCCTTCCAAAAACATCTATATTACGTAAAATTTTCAATCCGGTACCGGAAAGAGCTTTCAAGACATCGTCTCCGGCATCATGACCATGCATATCGTTCACTGTTTTAAAGTAATCGATATCAATCATCAGCAGAGACAGTTCACGCCCATACCTGCGGGTCCGCTCCAAGGCATCTTCGGCACTTTCCATGAAAAAGCGACGGTTGCTGAGTCCCGTCAGAGAATCAGTAGTCGCCAGTTTACGTAATTTATCCTCGGCTTCCTTGCGTTCGGTAACATCCCTGAACGTTCCGACCACCCACCACTGCTCATCCTTACGTAAAGGCGAAAGAAGAACTTCAGCCGGAAAAACCTCACCGCCCTTACGGCGTACGTTTACAGTAAAAGATCCGTAACTGGAAAGAAGTCCATCAATATAATTATCGTCCTCTCCCGATGCATCTGAAGAAATATTATCCTCGGCAAAAAAGCAACACTGCAAACTTTCACCAAGCATTTCGTCAGTCCTGAACCCGAAAATTTTTTCAGCTGCCGGATTCCAGAAATGAACCAGACCTTTCTCGTCCATCAGCACCAATGCATCCTGAACAGAATCACTTATGCTCTGGAGCATGTCTTCCCGATCCTGCAAGTCCTGAACAGCCTTCTTCTGGGCACTGATATCAGAGGTAGCCCCGCGGAATCCGGTCACCGTACCTTCTGTATCAAAAACAGGCACTCCGTTAAATTCAAGCCATATTTTCCGGCCATCACGATTAACAAATTTAAAAACCAGCCCTCGAAAATTGTGTCCGAACTGGGCAGCATCCAAAAACTCCTTACGCACATCCCAAGAAGATTCCTCATCCACAAAATCAAAAGGGGAACGCCCGATAAGTTCTTCCGCACTATATCCGAGCACATCCTCAGCCCTGCCGGTCACAAAGACAAAACTGCCGTCAGGCCCGGTTTCCCAGATAAATTCTCCGGCAGCGTCTGCGACATCCATAAATCTTTTCTCACTATCCTCAAGAGCCAGACGAATATCTTCGCTGGAAAAAGTCATGGATGTCTGACGCCAGAACAGATAACCAACCATTAAAATCAGAAAACTCAACAAAAAAAGCATGGTATTCCTGTGCGGAACCACCAAAGCTTTATCCATGACACGGGAAACAACTTTCCACCCTTCATTAAAAATAACATCCTGTCGCAGAACGTAATGAAAAGAATTGCGATTCAGAGAATCAAAGGTGTAAACACCGTCCGAAGCCATGAACTGCCCATGATTATTCCCCTTTATTTCATTCCATATATCAGGAAATTCACGCTCAATAAGCCCCTCTTCCGGATTAAACAAAAACTTCCAGTCATAAGTTTCGTCCGGACCGAGAATCCAACCGCCGTTATCATTAAGAAGATAAAGACTTCCAAATGACTCCGCTCCGATTTCACTGAAAATCTTGAACAACTGCTCACCTGAAAAATTAATAACCAGAAAACCGGAGTTCATGTCGTCTACATAGATTTTCTTTACAATCCTAATCACCGGCGTGAAGGGAACAACTACTTTGCCGAACTCCATATTCAGGTCAAAGCTGGAAATATAGACCTCGTCCTCCAGCTTTAATGCTTCCTTAATATAAGTACGACCGCTTTTGTCCTGAAGATAATTCCCGGCAACACGCAGCGGACGGCCATTGGTAATATTAACCCTAACCAGCTCCATGCCCTGCGGCGAAAGGTAGCGTAACTGAACACATCCTTTGCAGCGGGAACCAAATACAGAAAAAATATCCGCGATCTGGTCATCAATTCCATACGGGTCTCCCCGCATTGCCAATTGCGCCTCGAGCAGGCCGGCAAGTATCGTGGTATTTTCAATGCCGGATTCTAGCCAGGAATTGAAAGCCGAAATATTGCTTTTTACCAGTTCCACCTCATGATTTTTAACAATGCCGAAATACTGATTTCTCTGAGCAATCATTGCCCATGCAGAGACCGCGATAATCAGTACCGCAACAAGAAAAAAACGCTTGATGAAATATAAAAAGACACTGCTTGAGCTTTTTGTTTTCATAAAATTAAATATCCCGAACAGAAGTTCATTGTGAGCATCACGATAAGTCGAACAATGGAAATTCAACGGTGAATGCATTACAGCAACAAAATATTACATTATTTCAGGATCACGTTCAACGTAATTGGAAAAGTTACGAATTCGCTGAGCCGTTCGAACAGATATACCGAACCTCTCCGCCACCTGTGCAGGAGTTGCCCCACCATCATAAGCCTTGAAAATCCGTTCCCGAAGCTTGAGTTTATGCAATTCTTCCAGATCAGGTACGGAAACCCTTATCCCACCCCAGAAATACATCAAACGTTCAGCTGCCTCCCTGCCCAGCACACTGATCAACCCCTCTGCGGACATAGCCCGCCTTCCCTCCATATCCGGATAAGTATCACTTCCTGAAACAGTGCCCAACCTCATATGATTACTCCTTTTCAGCTAACGATTACCTTAATCACCAACCAAAGATTCCCTCTAAAGATCTTGGCCTGATGGTAACAACGGAACCGTACTATTACCAAAAAGAACCCAATGCAAGCCATTTCGGCTATAAATTTTACCAATTGGTAAAAACTTAAACAAAAAGAAAACTTAATAGGGACTTTTCTTAATAAAAAGTGTAATTATATTTACAAGGAGGAAACATGGGTTTTTACACAGATTTAGTCGAAGGACTGCGAAATATGATCGGTCCAAACCGCAAATATGCCAACCCTACACAGATGGCTAAAGCATGCGAAGTGGCTCCCAATCAGATTATTCGCTACATTAAACAGGAACGCGGCAAACATATTCAGGTACTGGCGAGAGTACTCGATAAAATCGGAGCCAGAATTGTCTTTCCAGAAGAAGAAACAGAAAGCAGCAACGATTTCCGAAAAGCCCCTAGAGCACTGGCCCGCACCGAGCGGGACGGCAAAAAACTTAATATAGACAACGATGCACCGGACCTGCTGGCTTTCAGCACCAACTGGATGGCTGAAAAGGGCGATCCTGATTCCATGAAAATATTAACCGTCACCGGCAATGCTATGGCTCCACGTATTGAAGACGGTAATCATGTGCTGGTAGACGAATCTCAAAAAGATTTCTTTGAAGGACGCATATATGCCGTGAGAATAGATGAAGAAATTCTCATCCGCCGAGTAGCAAGGGAGCCAGGAAGAATCCTGCTCATTTCCGAGAATCAAGAAGCTTCTCCCGGACCGATAACTTTGGAAAACAGCAATCCGACTCACAACTGGGCCTCCATCGGCAGAGTCGTCTTTGTAGCCAAAGACATCCTTTAAGAATATCAATTTCATGATTTACAAAAAAAACTCAATCATGCTGTTGACAGTTTTTAATAATGACTTACTTTCATTCAATCCCTGCGGCAGGATTCTATTTCCTACAACCTCATGAAAGGCCGTAGCGGTTCACAGGCGATAAGCCTGAAAGCAAAAAATTGTATCGAAATATTGGAGGAAAACTGATGAAACTTAAGCCGTTAGCAGATCGTGTTCTGGTCAGACGCCTTGAAGTGGAAGAAAAAACCGTTGGTGGAATCATCATCCCTGATTCCGCAAAAGAAAAACCCCTTAAGGGTGAAGTCGTAGCCGCCGGTCCCGGCAAACTCGACGACAATGGTTCCAGAATCGTTCTGGGTGTGAAAGAAGGCGACGCAGTACTTTTCGCAAAATACGCTGGCACTGAAATCAACATTGAAGGTGTAGACCACCTGATCATGCGCGAAGACGACATCCTCGCGGTTGTCGAATAATCAGGCCGCTCCGGTAATCGCACTTATGTACAGCCCCAAGGCTGGATAGTTTAATACATTTCTTTATTCTAAGGAGAAACACCAAATGGCTAAACAGATTCTTTTTGATGCCAAAGCTCGTGAAAAACTGAAACTCGGCGTAGACAAACTCGCCAACGCTGTGAAAGTAACCCTCGGACCCAAAGGCCGTAACGTTGTTATGGACAAATCCTTCGGTTCCCCGGTCATTACCAAAGACGGTGTTTCCGTAGCCAAAGAAATCGAACTGGAAGACAAGTTCGAAAACATGGGCGCACAGATGGTTAAGGAAGTTGCTTCCAAAACCTCCGACATCGCCGGTGACGGTACCACCACTGCTACCATCCTCGCTCAGTCCGTTTTCACCGAAGGTGTAAAACTCGTTGCAGCAGGCCGTAACCCCATGGCTATCAAACGCGGTATCGATAAAGCAGTTGAAGCAATCATCGATCACCTCGAAGGTCTTGCTAAACCCACCCGCGACCAGAAAGAAATCGCTCAGGTCGGTACCATCTCCGCAAACAACGACGTAACCATCGGTAACATCATTGCTGAAGCCATGAACAAGGTCGGCAAAGAAGGCGTTATCACTGTTGAAGAAGCAAAGGGCCTCGACACAACTCTCGACGTTGTTGAAGGTATGCAGTTCGACCGCGGTTACCTTTCCCCCTATTTCGTATCCAACGCAGAAAAAATGATCTGCGAAATGGATGAGCCTCTGATCCTGATCAGCGAAAAGAAAGTCACCAGCATGAAAGAACTCCTGCCCGTTCTCGAGCAGGTTGCTAAAATGAGCAAACCTCTGGTGATCATCGCTGAAGATATCGAAGGCGAAGCTCTGGCTACTCTCGTAGTTAACAAACTGCGCGGTACCCTCAACGTTGTTGCTGTTAAGGCTCCCGGTTTCGGTGACCGCCGTAAGGCCATGCTCGCTGATATCGCAGCTCTCACCGGCGGCGCAGTTGTTTCCGATGACATCGGTCTCAACCTCGAAGCAGTTTCCCTTGAGCACCTCGGTTCCGCTAAACGCGTTGTAATCGACAAAGACAACACCACTCTCGTAGACGGTGCTGGCGAAGGCGAATTGATCAAAGCCCGTGTTGGCCAGATCCGCAACGAAATCGACCTCTCCACTTCCGATTACGACCGTGAAAAACTTCAGGAACGCCTCGCTAAAATCGTTGGCGGCGTAGCAGTCATCAATGTTGGTGCTGCAACTGAAACCGAAATGAAAGAAAAGAAAGCACGCGTGGAAGATGCACTCAACGCTACCCGCGCTGCTGTTGAAGAAGGTATCGTTCCCGGTGGCGGAACCGCGCTTATCCGCTGTCTCCCCGCTCTGGAAAACGTAACCGCTTCCGACGACGACGAAACCGCAGGTATCGACATCATCCGTCGCGCCATTGAAGAGCCTCTCCGCCAGATCGCTGGCAACGCAGGCCTCGAAGGTTCCATCGTTGTTGAAAAAGTAAAAGAAAGCAAAGATGGTAACGGCTTCAACGCTGCTATCGGCGAATACGAAGACCTGATCAAGGCCGGTGTTATCGACCCCAAAAAGGTTACCCGTATCGCTCTCCAGAACGCAGCTTCCGTTGCAGGCCTCCTGCTGACCACCGAATGCGCTATTGCTGAAAAGCCCTCCAAAGCTGATGACATGCCCGCAGGCATGCCCGGCGGCATGGGCGGCGGTATGCCCGGCATGGGTGGCATGGGCGGAATGGGTGGCATGGGCGGCATGTACTAAGCCAGCCTTACCATCCGGCTCACAAAGCCAATTAAAAATCCCCGGCAGCCTTTCAGGTTGCCGGGGATTTTCTTTTGCTCTCTTTAGGAGGAAATGAGAACTATATATTTAAGCCCGCAAAATGTGCTGAGAAGGCTTGGAAGAATCTTAAGAGGAAATCTACTAACCTTTGATTATTTTAGAGCGGCCCGCACAATGCAGACCGCTCTTAAGGTATAAGCTCCGTCTAAGGAGTGGAATCCCGGCTATGAAGTCCGGGACTAGGTGACTTATTTAATTTTCTCTGCGTAATCTTCGTGATTCAGCAGCTGGCATTTATCTGCGTCAGCATCAATGGTAATGCGCAGCATCCAACCCTCTTTGTAAGGAGAAGTGTTCACATCTTCAGGTGCATCTTCAAGGCCTTCGTTCACTTCAGTCACAGTACCGGAAATGGGCATGTACAGGTTACTGACTGCCTTGATGGATTCAACAGAACCAAACTCTTCACCAACATCAAAATAATCGTCTGCGGAAGGCAGGTCCACGAAAGCAACTTCGCCAAGCTGATCCTGTGCAAAATCAGTAATGCCCACGACAGCAGTATTGTCATCGTTGATCAGTACCCAAGTGTGCTCGGGGTGGTAAAGGACGTCTGCGGGAAAAGTAAGTTCACTCATGATTATCTCCAAAGTGTATATTGTTCTGAAAAGTTAAAGCAGGAATTAGCAGCCCCGGAGCCATGCTTCACAAACCTCGTAAAAACCTTCCGCGAGGGTTGGATGGGCATGGATAGTATGAGCCACATCAGCTGCGGTGAGTCCCTTCTTAATGGCAAGAGACGCTTCAGCAATGAGATCAGTGGCATGTGCCCCGGCAATGTGGGCGCCGAGGATCTTTCCGCTCTCTTTTTCGCAAATAATCTTAAACATGCCCGCAAGCTCGCCCATGGCCTGAGCTTTGCCCAGTTCACGGAACTGGAAAACCTGTGAACGGACTTCAATGCCTTTTTCGAGAGCTTCATCTTCGGAAAGGCCCACGGTTCCGATTTCGGGAGAGGTAAAAATTCCTGAAGGAATTACGGAGTAATCGAGTTCACGCTCTTTACCGAAACAGTTGTCCACGGCGCAAAGCCCTTCAGCAGAGGCAACATGGGCAAGCATTACCCGGGAAGGCCCGAGAATATCACCGATGGCGTAAATACCTTCGGCGGATGTACGCATGTTCTGATCAGCCTTGATCCAGCCCCGCTCATCGATTTCAACCCCGGCTTCAGCCAGCTTCAGACCTTCAGTATTGGGAGTACGCCCCACAGCGACCAGCACCACGTCGGCTTCAACGGTGGTCTCGCCGCCCTTTGCGTTTTCAACAAAAGGAGAAGGCCCGAGCACACACTGAACTTTGCCGTCAACAACTTCAGCACTCTGCACCGTCTTAGCCAACTGCACCTTGATACGGTGTTTTTTGGCCTCGCGTTGCAGGAGCTTGCTCATATCCTTATCCACAGAAGGGACAGGAAGCAGACGATCCATGCCTTCCACAATGGTCACCGCTGAACCGAAAGCACGGTAGATGAATGCCAACTCACAACCGATTACTCCACCGCCCACGATGACCATCTTCTCAGGAATATGGTCCAGATCAAGAGCATCATCACTGTTGATGATATGCTTGTGATCCACAGGCAGGGAAGGCAAATCAAGAATGCTCGAACCGGTAGCAATGATGACATAATCGCTTGTGATTTCTTCGGTTTCTTCTCCAGTATGAACGAGGACTGTTTTATCGGAGCCAAGTTCCGCAGTTCCGCGCACGACTCGGATATTCAGGGATGCACAGGTCTTTTCAAGACCACCACAAAGTATCTTGCGGACCCTTTCCTTCCGAGCCACAACTGCGTCTATATCAGCCTTGAAGCTTGCGGTCTCTTGGCCGCTCTCCACAGCAATACCGAATTCCTTGAGACGTGCTGTTGTTTCAAGGGCTTCAGCCGAAGATTTGAGAGTCTTAGTGGGAATACAGCCGGTATTCAGGCAGGTTCCGCCCATGTCCGCCTTTTCAACCAAAGTAACCTTAGCTCCCCTCCGGGCAGCATCAAAAGCTGCAATGTGACCGCCCGGACCTGATCCAATAATCGTGATGGATGGCATTCTTTGCTCCTGTTCTGAAAATTTTTACAATTCTTCAAGCTGAAGGTTGTAGGTCATGGGAAATGCTTCGTGGAGAGAAGCGGTGACCAGACAACCTTTGCGCATGATTTTCTCCACACGATCAAAGATAAATCCGTAATCTTCATCCATGTGTACGGTCACATCAAGGGTAATGCCTGTAACACGGGCGCGTTTCTTCTCATCAACACCGGTTTCAAGAGTAGCGGTTCCGGTAATGCGCTCGTACTCTGCACCACGGGTTTCCAGAGCCTTGCCCAATGCTCCGCAAAAACAATACAGAGCGGATGAAGCAAGCAGCTGCTTAGCGGTTCCACCACGTTCGTCTGCGGGGATATCAGTGTGATCAATAACGATCTCGCCGAGAACCTTGGAATTTGTATCTATAACCTGCTTATCGCCTTCACGGTCGTATGAAACTGAAAGTTGAGCCATGTATATTCTCCTTTGTGATTTTTCAGACAATCTTAGTTGTCGCCCTTAAGCTTCATTCGTGCCAACGATAAAAACAAGTTCAATTACAAGCACTTGAAGAGAAGAACCTCGAATTCACGACGAATTAGCTGTGTCCAGCCCCAATCAACACGACACATACGTCGTGTTGATTCAGCAAACAATTTACACATGGCCTGATATATAACGATCCACGCAAAGGCGACAACTTTGTCGCACATTCATGCATAGCCCACATATTTTCTTAAGACTCTCAATAAAACCGCAATCTATACTGAAAAAGTAGACTTTCTGAACGGGCGACATATTTGTCACCAAGCCTGTACATGAAGAGAAAATGGCAAAGAAAAAGACCGCATAAGCGGCCTTATAAAATACAAATAACAAGCTAAAACTAAATTAAAAATCGAGTTTAATTGCTTTGGAAGCAGCGGGCTTCTTGGCAGGGGCTTTTTTCTTGGCTGGTTTGTCCTTTTTTGCACCAGAGCTTCCATCAAGACTGAAGGAGACACTTTCCTTTTTGCCTTTAGCACCTCCGGCAGAAGACTTGGCCTTGATATCACTGGCTGTTGCTCCGGGAGTGTAGCCGCGCCCGAAAATCTTGGGACCCAATTTATCGGAAATTTTCTTGGCCTCACGGTTGAGCGGGTTAGCTTTCAGCGCGGCAGCAGCGGCATCGTAGGCTTCAGTGTACATGCGTTTGCCTAGGAAAAGCTTGGCCTGCCGGATAAAAACACTTTCATTGGCCCCGAAGCGGCGGACAATATCCTTGATGACCGCAAGTGCTTTATCCTGCTCAGTCATCATTTCATAAGCTGAGAGGAGTGAAATATAAGGCCTGCTGTCCGAAGGGGTTTTCTCAATTGCCCGTTCAAGATATTCCACACCGTCAGACGGAAATCCTGTTTTTACAAGTCGTCCGCCGACATCCTGCAACAGCCCCCTTTCATCGGGAAAGGCTTCAGTAATTTTACGGAAATATTTCTTGGCTTCCTTGACATCTTTTTCCATCAGAAATTTATGCCCGGCCAGTACAAATTTATCGATCTGGTTTTTCTGCTTACGGACTTTCTCTACCGCAGCCTTTTCAAGGGCGTTCTTGATGGTATCGTGAATTTTCATCAGCAGGGCAGCAAGTTTTTTTTCCTGCCCTTTGACGTATTTCAAGCCCCGGGGCAGTACGCGCTTAAGCTCTTCCATGGCCATAAGCTGTCGGAAAACTTCATCAATAAGAATCCCGATTTCAAACTTTTCCCGCCCGAAAACCTGACTCGATGCCAACTCATCAAGTGACAGACTAAGCGCATGCAGACAGCGCATGTAATCCTTACGCTGTCCGTAAGACTTTGCGCGGGCGACATTTTCCTTAATGCTTTTTGGCGAACTCATCTATAAAAACTCCCCCTAGAACCACGAACCGAAACAACAATGCTGGTTCGAAAAACAGAAAAGTTAAATTTCTTAATTTTAATATATAATTGTTGTCTCTATACCATATATTGTCAAGGACAGAGCATTATTAAAATCTACGCCGAATCACCCAGCTTCCGGCGCCTGCATTGACGAGGTCCAGCCCAAGAGGTAGTTATACGCCGTAACATGTTAAGGGCCCAGCTATCCGAGCATAAACTAGAATTCAATAACCAGAAACCACGACACATAAATGAACATCTATCTTTTTATTATCATATTTTCCCTTGCCGGAGCATGCTTGCTGGGTATTTTTGCCCGCCAGCTTAACCGCAAAGCACTTTCCCCGAATCTTCCCGAAGAATTCAACGGAACTTTTGACGCGGATGAATACCGCAAATCACAGGATTACGCCAAAACCGGAATGGGCTTTGAAAATATTTCAAGTTCATTCTCCACGCTAATCACCATTCTGTTCATCCTCTGGGGCGGATTCAACGTCATGGACCTCTGGGCCAATGGATTCGGTTACGGAGAAATTATAACCGGGCTGATCTTTTACGCCGGGCTGGCAATACTCAGCGATTTAGCATCCCTGCCCTTTTCGCTCTACGGCACCTTTGTCATCGAGGAAAAATTCGGTTTTAACAAAACCACTATCAAGACCTTTTTCATGGATAAGCTCAAGGGCTACCTTCTGGGAGGAATCATCGGTGGTGCCATCCTCAGCGGTGTGCTGCTTTTCTTCAATGCCGCCGGAACACTGGCCTGGCTCTGGTGCTGGTTGTTTACCGTATTCATCACCCTTGGAATACAATATATTGCTCCCACATGGATTCTGCCCCTGTTCAATAAATTCACCCCCCTTGAAGATGGTGAATTGCGGGATAAAATTGAACAATTCGCCGCAGAAAACGGATTTGAGCTTTCTGGAATCTTCATGATTGACGGCTCCAAGCGTTCCACCAAAGCTAATGCCTACTTCACCGGATTCGGAAAAAAGAAACGTATCGCGCTTTTCGATACCCTGATCAACAATCTTTCCAGCGATGAAATCGTCGCCGTACTGGCCCACGAAATCGGACACAGTAAGTTGGGCCATGTTCGTAAAATGATGACCATGAGCATCCTCAACACCGGGGTGGTCTTTTTGCTCATGTCTTTCTTTCTCGGCAACAAGGAACTATTCGATGCATTCGGCATGCAGAATATCTCCGTACATGCGGGCTTGATCTTTTTTGCACTGCTTTACACGCCTGTATCAATTGTGCTTTCCATCTTCAGCAATATCCGCTCCCGCAAGCATGAGTTTGAGGCTGACGCATTTGCAGCGAAAACCACTCATAACCCGGAAGCACTGGTCGGCGCGCTCAAGAAGTTATCGGTAAGCAATCTCTCCAACCTCACACCGCATCCTTTTTACGTCTGGCTTGAGTACAGTCATCCTCCTGTGCTGAAGAGGATTGATGCGCTGCGCGCTTTTGATAGATAGATTTCGCCTCCGGCGGCTTAAACCCTTTTGCAAAAGGGTTTAAGAATCCCAAAACCTTTTATTATGGCTTCGCCTCTTCGTATGGGACATTGCGATATGCTTTTAAGAAAAGAAAGAGAACTTGTCGTTGAATATGGAAAAAAACTACTGGAATCCGGTTTAACCACCGGGACTGGCGGCAACCTGAGTATTTTTAATCGCGAGCTGGGACTTGTTGCTATCAGCCCCAGTGGATTGGATTATCGGCTTTCCACCCCGGAAGATATTGTGGTCATGGATCTCGATGGCAATATCAAGGATTCAGAGCGCAAACCTTCAAGCGAGTATGGATTTCACACCGTACTTTACCGCGAACGGGAAGATGTAAACGCTGTGGTTCATACCCACTCTGTATACGCTACCACTGTAGCATGTCTGAATATGGAACTTCCGGCGGTGCATTATCTGGTCGGATTTGCAGGTAAAAAAGTTCCCCTTGCTCCCTACGCCACTTTCGGAAGCCCCGAACTGGCCGAGAACGTAATCAGGACAATCGGTAAGTACAACGCGGTCCTTCTGGCAAATCACGGGCTGATCACTGTGGGACGGAAAATCGGAAATGCCTTTGATGCGGCTGAAGAACTGGAACTGGTTGCTAGAATCTACATTCAGGCCCTTTCCGTAGGAAAACCTGTTATTGTTCCTGACGATGAGATGGACAAGGTTATCGATAAATTTTCAACTTACGGACAAGCCGGCGGCAAGGATTAGCCATGGAAGCAGGACAGCTGAGCACAATTTTTGAAATTGCATTTCCCCTATTCCTGATCATGGACCCGCTGGGCAACCTTCCGGTCTGCCTGTCCATGCTCCGGGAATTTTCACCTTCGCGACAACGCAAAATCCTGCTCCGTGAACTTTTCTTCGCGCTGGGGGTCATCATCATGTTCATGTACCTTGGTGCAGGGCTGATGAAAATACTCAACATCCATCAGTCCACCCTGCGCATTGCAGGCGGGGTAATTCTGTTCATCATCTCCATGAAAATGATATTTCCAAAACCGGAAAGTGCTGCCGAGGAAATCGAAAAAGACCCATTCATCGTCCCCATTGCGGTTCCGCTCTTTGCCGGACCTTCACTGCTGGCAGCGGTTATGGTCTATGGATCAAAAGGGGATGCCGGGGTTAATGTACTTTCCGGGGTGATGATTGCTTGGGGTATGAGTTTCATCATTATGATGATTGGTCCGACCATGGCCCGGGTGCTTGGGAAACGAGGACTCAGAGCCTGTGAAAGGCTTATGGGCTTGATACTTATTCTTTTATCAGTACAGATGCTTGAGGACGGGATTGCCTACTACATAACCAACATCCTTCCCCACTAGAGGGTTCCCCTCAGCAAAATGGATTTTTGGGTACCGTAGCGAGAAATAAACCTATAACTTACCCAGAGAGCTAAGGCGTTCAAAGGCTTTCGCAAGATCTTCGGTGCTGACCGGCTTAGCAATATAGTCATCTACGTTCAACTCGGACATTTTTTCAAAATCATTTTCCCGGCCATATGCACTCATAACTATAATGGGGAGATTCCGCGCAGCTGTCTCTCCCCCTCTGATAGCAGCAATTGCGTCAAAACCGTTCATCTCAGGCATTTGAAGATCCATAAGTACCAGATCAAATTCTTCAGCTTCCATATAATTAAGCACTTCAATCCCAGTACTCGCAGTTCGCACCAGATGTCCCCAATTCTCAAGCTTCTTACGCATAAAAACCTGACTGCTGATATCATCTTCGGCCAGTATAATCCGCAAAGACTGTACAGATTCCAAAGCCTGCTCGACCTTATTTTTCCCAGCTGAAACTTTTAAGCTGAAGCCAAGCTCCGCAGGCGGACCAGCATTAAAATACAATTCTCCATCTATTATTTTTGCATTCTGTTCAAGGCAATCAGAATAAACTTTTCCTGAATCAGCCACACTTCCCTTACCCGTAACATAAAAAGAAATAACAGAATAATTCTCGACAATCGAAACCAGCTTCAACCCTACAATTATATCTGAGTCAGGAAAGACTTCCAATCCGGTATTTATCAGACAGAACAGAGTCTGACTGAGAACCTTGCGGTTACAAATTATTGCCTCCGGTATAGCGGAATCAAGGGAAAACAAAATAGACCGATTCTGAATGGCTGCGGCAGGTAAAAAAAGCCCCACGTTCTTTTCAAGACAGGCCGCCGGGTCAAGTGATTCCATCTTCTGCGGGTCAAAATTTCCAACCAGATCGTTCAACGAAATATTGACCACATCCTTAAAACGTTCAGCTGAGACCACGCATTTACGCACATACTCCCGAGCATCGGGCGTAAGGTCCATATTATCCAACACATGAAGGCTGCCGATAATTCCGGCCAACGGAGTACGCATCTCGTGACAAAGAGATAGCATCAGATTCGTATCACCTTCCCCTTTAGGGGGGCACTCTTTTTCTACAGGATCTGCAATCCTTTTAGCGTAACCGACTATGACTTCAGGATCACCGTCCCCGTTACGGCAAAGCACATGGCGAACATCAAGTTGTAATTTTTCCCCACGGGAATTAATAGCCGGGATCTGCATGGAAAATTCGTCCCCGCCGGCTGAGAGATCTTTAAGTCTATGTAAAAATTTATCCGCAATCTGCGGTGCAAGATAATTGTAAATACTTGTTCCGACACACAGCTTTGGTGCTACCCCGGCAAAATCCGAAAACTTATTATTGACCCTTAAAAAATTGCCTTCAAGATCATGGATAAACATGGTCTCGACTGCGCTGTTCATAACCGTATCCAGATAACGACTTTCACGGTCCAGATCGGACCGAAGCTCTTCCTGCTCGGAAACATCTCGAATAGTGCCTGCCAGCCCACTGCTCATGCCGTCAACAGCATCAACGTATTGCACCGCATGGCTGAGCTGAACTTGCTTTCCCTCAACGGAAGTCAGGCTCACATGAAATTTATAAATCCCATTGCCGGAATTAATTTTGTTGAAAGTATCGCTCAGAGTTTTTTCGGAATAGAGATGCTCCAAAAGAATGGGAAAGTCATCCTCTACAACATTGCCAGAAAGCTTCCCTTCCAGATCACGGCATGCATCATCGGCAAACGTAAGTCTCCCCTGTTCATCGGTCATGTAAAAAGCAGCTCCACCCGTATCTGCAATAGAAGCTCCCAACCGGGCAAGGCGAGACTCACTTTTCATAAAAAGTGCCTTTATTTTCAAACCGGCCACAACGAACAGCCCCACCCCGCAGACAAAAAACATTAACCTCGGGAACAGATGCGGACCGCCCCAAAAAACACCAGAACCAAAACACAGAACAGCTGCGCTACCATATAAAAAAAAGCTTATATTATTGGACAGAACCATTCCTGCGAAGCCTCATTATGTTAAAAAAATTCCCGAACCCTAGACCACTTCAAAAAAGTAACAACAGACTTACTAATATTTTCGAGACACCACAACCAATGTATTGAGGATCTAAATTATTATCAATAGATCAAACACATAGTCTCACGATTGAGACAACAAAAACAAAGCCCGTTTCCAATAAAAGGAAACGGGCTTTGTAAGTAAGTTTAACTTTCTGGCAGAGAACCTTGCCGCGCATAAAACTTTATAGGCTCAAGGTCATCCCTTGATCGGGATTAACTTCAGGAACAGCTTCCTGCGAAGGGGAATCCTGATGGACACTCTTAAGCATGGCCAGTTCTTCTACGGACAAGATTTTATTGATATCCAGAATGATTACAAACTCATCACCCTGCTTGCCCATGCCCCGGATGAATTCGGTCTTAATTGTCGTGCCCATTCTGGGCGGCTCTTCAATCATATTTTCTGTAAGCTCAATAACTTCCCGAACCGAATCGGCTAGAGCACCCATTACCGTACTTTCTCCGTCAAAAGAAACCTCAACGATAATAATACAGGTATTAATGGTATCCTCTGTTCTGCTCATTCCGAACTTAAGGCGCATATCAACAACAGGGACTGCATGCCCCCTAAGATTGATTACCCCCCGCATAAACTTGGGCGTTCTGGGAATTCTGGTTATGGGGGTAAGCTCTAGTACTTCCCGCACACTGGCTATATCCAATGCATAAATATCCTTGTTTAAAGTAAACGTCAGATATTGATTGGTCGTACTATTTATTTCAGCATTCATTATTCCACCTACCTCAATTTAATCATCCCTGTAACAAAAAACGGCCTAATTGCGACAACTATATATCAAGTGCGCAAAAACAACCAGCGCTTATCAGAATTTTTCAAATTCATTGTCTGAAAAATCACTTCCCATATCCAGAGCAACACCACCGGAAGGTTCACTATCAGCCCGAACCTTGGATTCTGATGACATGCTATTAATCCGGGACACCGAGGTGGAAGCCCTCGGAGCGGAACTGCGGGGAGCGGGCGCTGACTTTACTACGGCCCTTGCAGCAGGCAAAGCCTGAACTCTTGAACGAGGCTGATTTCTAACCCTGAAGAAACTCATGACCTCCTGCAACTGTTCAGCTTGACTGGATAATTCCTCAGATGTGGAGGCCATTTCCTCAGAAGCGGAAGCATTCTGCTGGGTGACCTGATCAAGCTGCTGCACAGCCTTGTTTATCTGTTCCGCACCGCATAGCTGTTCACTGCTTCCAGCTGTTATTTCCTGTACAAGTTCCGCTGTCTTCTTAATATCTGGAACAAGCTGCTTCAACATCTCACCGGCTTTTTCAGCCACACTGACTGTGTTTGAGGAAAGCTCACCGATCTCACCGGCAGCAGCACCGCTTCGCTCTGCAAGCTTACGCACCTCCGCAGCAACAACGGCAAAACCTTTACCGTGTTCCCCGGCGCGGGCAGCTTCAATAGCAGCATTAAGTGCAAGCAGGTTAGTCTGACGAGCGATTTCTTCAATGATGGAAATCTTTTCCGCAATATTCTTCATGGCATCTACAGCCTTGATAACAGCTTCACCACCCTCTTCTGCCTGTTGCGAAGACTGCAAGGCTATCTGCTCGGTCTCGTGAGCATTTTCAGAATTCTGTCTGATGTTGGCGGTCATTTCTTCCATAGAAGCGGAGACCTCCTCGACACTGGCAGCCTGCTCGGTGGATGCCTGAGAAAGGTTTTCTGCGGTGGCTGAGAGCTCTTCACTGCCTGAAGCAACATTCTCGGAAGAAATTCCTACTTCACCCACAACAGCAGAAAGCTTTACCACCATATCATTCAAGGCCGCAGCTAGAGTTCCAATCTCATCGCGCTGATCAATATCCAGAGTTCTTGTGAAATCACCCTGCGCCATATGTTCAGCAAAAGAAACACCTTCACGAATAGGTCTGGTAATAACTCTGGTCACGGCTATTGATATTATAGCTCCAAGCACAAGAGCCAAAGCCAGACCGCCCAGAATCATAGAAAAAGAAGAAGTAATGACGTTTTGAGCAGCAACCTGTTGTTCATCCATTAAAACCTGACTAAGATTCAGTGCGTCTGCTCCAACCTCGGCCATGCCTTTTAACTCAACACCCTGCAAATCAACTTTTTTGACGATGGAATTGAACCCGTCAAGGTAATCACGAGCAGCACTTTCAAGCTCTCCTACGTCCAGATCAGAATTCGAAGCAACCCAGCTGTTACTGCGAAAAGCGTCACATTTGTCAATCACCGAACTTAACAGAGAGCGAGTCTGTTTTACGTATTCATCACTACTTGTGCGCAGGTAATTTGAAAGAGTAAAACGACTGGTTATAAACTTTTTCTCAAGATCAGAAATGGTTGAAAATGCTTCAAAAACGCTCGCCATGTTTAATCCAGCAGAAGCACCGTTCATGCCCTGCTCCATGGCCGTATTAGCACGAGCTTCAATGCGGGAAACCGCTGAATCTAGCCTTCCAACAGCCGCTACACAATTTTTTATTGCTTCTGTTTTTTCATGCTCATACTTTGCATATCTATCAAAAATTACACTATATTCAGTAGACTTACCTGCAACAGAAGTGATGTCGGCAAGACCTTTACCTGAAAAAATATTTTTATTAGCTGATATACTTTTACCAATCTCGTCTATGGAACTGTTAAATTTGTCTTCATATTCGACTGTTCCCCGCAAAGTATAATAAAGGACCATCAACCTTGAGTTATACATATCGGAAACAGCCTTGCTGACAACATCAGTGCGTTTGGCTTCATCTGCAACTTTCGCTAAGCCGTACCACCCGACAACGCCGACAACTGCTGTCAGCAGCAGAACAACGACAAATCCCCCACCAATTTTCCATCCGAGCTTCAAATTTTTGAACATCTAATGTCTCCTGTCTGTCAGATATAACTACCGTCTCAACCTCAATTTGAAAAAACACTAAGAATCGTCTTCGTTGCTAGCAATCATGCAGTTAACACTTTGCTGTTAGCATTTTTGTATGTTCAATTTAAAATTCACCCAAGACAAACGAATCAGCATAACCCAAAAGACTCACTTTTCAAGATGATTTTGAATAGCCTCAAGTACAGCTTCCAGTTCTAAATTTACCTTTGGCATAAAGACTCTGGCCCTTTCAAGATCTCCTTTCCGGGAGACCATCTCAATTTTTTCAGCAATCAAGGCTATTCCATTTGCCCTGATCGTTGCGGAAATTCCTTTCAAGGCATGTGAATACTTCACAACCTGAGCCAAATCCCCCATATCAATAGCTTCAGCGAGAGCTTTGGCGCGTGCTGGGGCATCTACCATATACACGCTTAATATCTCAGCACCGAGTTCCAGATCTCCCCCGAGATGACTATAAAAAGCTTGCTCATTAAAAATTACATCAGACATTATCGTCCTCCGCTGTTGTAAAATTTACAGCCTTGTTAATAGCACATTCAAGAACGATTAACCAACCTAGAAAACAGGGGAATTTCCAACTCAATTTTACGTTTTAAGAAGCGTTCCTGCCCTGCTTTTTCGGCAATAACGCGTGCATTTTCAAGTTCTCTGAGCCCCTCGTGCAACCTAAAAACTTTTAGATTGGTAACAGCAACTTCAGCACTGACCCGCCAATCCTCGGTGTAGTGAAGCGAAAGATGGGAAAGAAATCCAAGCCTGCTTGGCTCCCCTCCTTTCACTCCGCTAAAGATGGAGCCAAGCTTCCGATAGATTTCTTTGTCAGAGGGTTTCCGGTAAAGAGCAGCAAAAAAACAATCTGATGCGCATGACGGTATACCTTCATCTTCGTTAAAAGTGACCCCCGAACGTATATTCAAGCCACTTTTGAATGCCGCATCCCCCCAAAGCTTCAAAAGATGAACATCATCTTCAGGCTTAGCTGCTTTATCGGATCTGCCTGTCACGGAATACGAATACCAAAAATGCTTCGCCACTTCCCATTGCCCCAACTTGAGAGCACTCAAAGAAGCTGACATATTGAAATAACAATCAGAAGAACCGATACTTTTATCGAGATAAGGATGCGCGATTTGCATAAAAAGATCTGTAAACCCGGATCTGGCCAAAATCCTGAATAATGCAACATCGCGCAATTCGCATCTGCCAAGAGAAAATAATCTTTTTAACAGCAGATCTAAATCTACTGATTTGTCGCCAGCTTCAGCCAGCAAGAACTCACTCATACAAAGCAACAACTCGGCCCTATCAGCAGCAAGACTGCGCGAAGTTAGACTCTCAGCTATTTCACAGATCGCGGCGACCCTTGAGGAAGGTAGATGGTCTTTCAGAACCCTTGCATATGCAGCCATTCCGACTGAGCCGCTAAGTTCTGGACTATTAATAAACCGATCAAGTACTTCCTTCAGTTCAAGAACATCATTATAAACTTCGATTTCCTTGCCGACCTCGAACAGCTCCTCAAGCCCCCCCCCCACGTCAGGAGTAACAACAGCGCAACCACAGGATGTAGCCTCAAAAAGCCTGAAATTTACTTCACCAAAAAGAGCTTCATTAGGAACGACTCTGGTTTTCCTGTAAACCGCCATCATCTCGGAATAATTCAAACTGTCTTCCAGATTCAAATTATATTGAGACTTTAAAAAATCCACAAACCAGAGCCGAGATTTCCTGTGACTTGTGACCCTGCCCACAAAAGTCAGATCATGCTGCCGTCTTGAATGCCGAACAAACCCAGGCCCAACAGCAGTAGGTCCCGACGGTATCGCCATCCAAGGCATCCACTCAACTTTTGCACTGCAAGCATTGATAAATTCCGGAACATACTTTTTCTGTGTAGTTAAAACACAATCGAAAAGATCAGCATAGTATCTGTGCCAGTACATATTCATATGTGTATCCACAGACCAGAAAACCTTGATGCAATCCAACTTATGAAGACCATACAGGAAAAGCCGTCTGCCTAATGATTCCTGCTGCAAAATTAAGTCAGGATTAAAACCCAGCTCATCCAACTTTTCGGGAAGATCAAGTTTCCCTTTCTGCCCATGAAGAGACCTAACTTCATACCCCATTGCGGTGAAAGCATTAACCACTGGCATAGTACAATTTATCAACAAAAGTTTATGCATGTGGAATGTATACGCTAAGCATGCGCAACTTGAAAAGTTAAATTACAGCCTGCTTTGGGTTCTAAATCCTTCCAAAAGCACACAAAGGAAATTGAATATCAAAATCAACAAATTCATTCAATATAATTTTTAGACGACCTAACATAGAAACCAATTTACTTGAAACAAACTAAGCCTAATAAAAAAGCCCATAGTTTCTGGACCGAAACTACGGGCTTTTATCGTCGCTTAAGAACACTTAAGACTGCCACCACCTTTCATTTTCGCTGCTTGTAATAACCGTTCAGCTCCGGATATCATTTCTTCTAATGAATTTGCAGCAATGGTGTTAACTCCAATTGAAACAGTAACCTTTATTTTATACTCGCCAATATCAAAAGCATTCTTAGCAATATTACCGGCCAACTCCATAAATACTGATTCCACATACTCAAGCTTCATATCTGCACACAAAATACAAAAGGCATCACCGCCATAACGGCTAACCACATCTCCCTTTCGAAAGCGGTCACGCAGAATTTCAGCTACAAATCTTATAACCTCATCACCAACAAGGTGCCCATAAGTTTCATTGCAAGCCCTGATGTTATCAATATCTATCATTACGGCGACCAATGAAGATTTAGAACGCTTCTGCTGGGAAAATAGCTTTTCGCCGTATTTAAACAATGCACTGCGACTGAATACATCTGTTAAAACATCATTATCGGAAATACGCTTAATCGTCTTAATATATTCAGCACTATCAATTGTATTATTCACACGGCAGTAGAATTCTTCAGGTTCAAAAGGCTGTCTGATATAATCATTAGCACCACTTTTCAAAAATTCAGCTGAAGATCCGGTTCCATCCTCACAAGAAAACCCAATAATAGGAAGATCGTCTTTGGAATAAATTTTCCTTACTTCTTTAATAGTGCTAGGTCCGTCCATCCCTGACATCTTATCACCAGTTATTAAAAGTCGGATATCATCGGTCTTAATAAGTTCTAACACTTCCTCTCCATCAGAAGCTTCAAAAACTTGAAAATTATTAACCAGAAGTAAATCGCGGCAAAGGGAGCGAGTAGAACTTGATTCATCTACAACTACTACTTTTCGAGAAGTATTTTTCCCAAGTCGATCCACCAGACTGACAACGTGCTGAATATCATCAAAGTTTACCTTCTGCACATAATCAACAATTCGTTTGGACCACATGGCAGCACGCAACTCTTCACTGATTTCTCCAGTGAAAACAATTGACGGAATTTCATATGAAACTACTAAATCAACAACCTCCCCATTGGGAGCATCAGGTAGGACAATATCGAGAAGGGCAACAAAAAATTCATCGCTCTTATGTTTTAGGTATTCCTCGGCACTGGCATAATCCCGAAACAGCATAATCTCGACATCTAATTTTGCTAAAATGCTTCTTTTAAGAATACCTGCAAAAGTAATACTATCTTCAACAATTAAAACTTTACTTGGCCGGGCAACACCGGATGACATACTATCTTGGGACATATACGCCTCAATATTTTTTGAAGACCAGTTGTGCTGTAATGCTTTTAACGACAACCCCACAACAAAGTATACCAACTATAACAAGTGGATAAAGTTGTATTCTAAGCACTTTATTAATGCCTTGAATAAAAACAGTCAATCCAAAGAAAATGTCAGACTAAGTCGGAACTCATACACACTAATCGAGATGCGCGGTAATAATACTTTCACAATCAACAACACACAGCTACCCTATGGACACAACCGCGACTCACGAGCCTGATATAACAGATCACAATTACCAAGCCCGCAGGCCCGTTGGGCATCCTGACAGCCAAGTTTCGTCTGCTTGGAATAAAAATAGACAATTCCACGATTGTAATAGCCATCAGCATTCTGGGGTTCCAACTCCAAAACACGGTTATACTCAACTAAGGCCTTATGATATTGCTTCCTTGCCAAATAAATATTTCCTCTATTTAAATAAGCACTTGCATACTCAGGATTTGCCTTGAGAGCATTATTTAAATCCTTCAACGCAGACTCCTCCTGCCCTAATTTACGATAGCAGATGGCGCGATTATAGTGTGCATCCGCATAGTTTGGGTCTGCTGCAATTGCCATGGTAAAATCTTCAATGCCTTTTTCAAATTTGTTCGCAAATGTATAAATCAACCCTCTATTATGATAGGCAATGCTTAATTCAGTATTGAATTCTATAGCCTTGGTATAATCATCTATAGCCCGCTGATGGTTACCCATATTGAAATAGGTCAAAGCACGATTCAAATACGCATTTTCATGCTTTGGATTTATTTCAATTACCCGGTCATAGTTTATAATTGCCTTTTCAAACATACCTCGCCTTGTATAGGCTGCTCCTCGATTATTGTATGCCTTTGTATTATCAGGATCCATATCAAGAACACGGTTAAAATCCTTCATAGCAAGATGGAATTTATCAAGATCATCATAAACACGACCACGACTATTATACGAATTAGTGGCGTTAGGATTGATTTCAATTGATTTTGTGAAGTCATCTATAGCGCGTTGACGTTGCCCCATATCATCGTATGCAACGCCACGGTTATGAAATGCATAGTAATTCTGAGGCACCAAATCGATAGCATGATCATAATCAGCTATAGCCTTTTCATACTGCCCAAGTTCAGCGTAAACCAACCCCCTATTGCTGTAGGTCAAAGAATTTTCAGGATTGATATCAATTGCTTCGCTTAGATAGGCAAGTGCTTTATGAGGATCTGTAAATTCCCCATCAACCCAAAGATTCTCGGCTTTTAAAATCCAGACTTCTGCATCCAAGGCCTTGCCTGCCTTTTTCAAATCTCGCCTTATATTCTCAGCTTCCTGTGGAGACTTCTTTAGTTTTATATTCTCTTTCTCCAATTGATCAATCTTGGCCAGCAGCTCCTTATTCTGTTCCTGCACCTTATTAAATTTATCCAGATGATCCCGATCAGCAAGAAGCTTCTCCACCCTTTTTTCCAATATGGTGGGATCAATCACAATTCTGACGACAGCTTCGATACAAAAAACATTGCCTTCCATGAATTGCCGTTCACTGATAACCTCAGTTTTAAGAACTCCAACAGCCAAGGCCATTATCTCATTCTGAGCAAGCTTGCCCTTCTTCACCATGGTCATAGTTTCAAGGTAGGTACCAGCCTCCTCCAAAGCATCACGTTTAGCCCTGCCTATAGCAAATTTGCGTGCCTGCTCAGGAGAGATTTCACCAGTCACGTACTGACGGACCGTCTTCCGGACTATGCTTTTTCCATCACTAATAATTGCCGGTTCAGATAAGGAAATTTCTTCTGACTGAACCTCCTGTTGAGCCACTTTATCCTTACTTATTTGGTCAACAGTAGATTCAACTGTTTTTGAAGGGACAGACTCTATATTCTGTTTACCCTGAGGGTGAGCACAGGCAGTTAGCAAGACCATGCTAGTTGCTAACATCATAAATAGAATTGCACGCGTATCCATAAGCCCCTCCAAGGATTACAGGAATAAAAGCACCCTATTTAGAATATAAACGACGAAAGCCTTGAATGCAAAAAATGAATATTTTTATTAACTCTTACTTCCCCTCATCAGGGATTCCAAACTTTGGTCCCGCTAGAAGCTCCCCTCGGGGAACCTCCGGAGGCCCTAAACGCATCCCCCAAAAAAAATCGCAAAACTCCCCGCACTTGGCAAGTGCGGGCTCTACCTCAAAGAAAGGGGCGATAGACTAATCCGATAAAAAGAAAGGCATACCGAACCGACTCGATATGCCTTATAAGTTGATCAAATTTCCTACCACAGAAAGGAGATCAATTTATGGATCGGATTTTAATCGGTCTGCCCGA